>JACPTA010000003.1 GCA_016193005.1 Nitrososphaerota archaeon
AGTATCTCTGGGAAGCCAGTGCGGCGGAAGAGCATGTTGCCCGTGAAGCCTATCGCTAGGATCACGGCCGCTGCATAGAACGCGAAGGTGACTGTGGTTAACTCTGCCATGGCAGAATGGCTGCAACGTAGTTAGTATTGCTGCTGTTTTAAGCAATTGTTACCATGCCGAAGGTCTGCAAGAGGTTGGAGGGTATCTGGTACCTACTCGGGTGGCAATCGGCACTCCGGCTTATGGAAGCCTTGCGAAGAATAGCAATGCTGCAATTCGGACCAGAATCGGCGTCCATCTGGTCATTTTTCCGGGAGAACTTGATCGTTTGATATACGCGATTTGACGTTCAGCCGTTACCAGCTCGAGAAGTGTGTCCCACCGTTGTTGTGGGTAGTTTGCTGAGTTTCGAAGCCAGTCCTGAATAAGTCTTGTATATCGATAAATATCGTCTCAAATCCCGGTGGCTTCTTGGCCGCTGCAGTGGGAACGCGAGGAGTTTGGTTCGAACGTCTTTACCGCCTGGTGGGACTCCCTCTGTGGGCCGGAGCGCTCCTCTTGGGGGTCGCCCCCACTATCCTGCTTCTTCCTGTATCGTATTACCTATCTGGTCTATGGAGCGACTTTCTATCGAGTGGGATAATCTTCTCCTCTCCCCTGCTCATTTTGGTGACAATCTTTGCGCACTTCTCCGTCCGATATGTCAGGCGCAGGCTTACGGGCCTAGCCGAATACGCGGACTCAATCCGAGAGGACGGTTTGTTAACAGACCTGAAAGAACTCTACCGATTACGGGGGGTCGCAGTAACCTACCTGATGCTGATGGGCACAGTTCAGACAATATTCACCTTCTTTGTCCTGCCGGGACGATATTCGCTCATTCAGAAGCTGGGAACTTCCATCCCTTTCATCTTCTGGAACGTCTTTCTGTGCACGTTCTTTTGGGTCTGGTTCTATTCCATCTACAAGATCTACCGGATGGGAAAGCTTCCGCTGAGGCTAAGGCCCTTCACGGAGGACAGGACACTGGGCCTGAAACCCTTCGGGCGGACCTCGCTGCAGCTGACCGGCGTGTACGTGTCCTTTCTGGCTTCGGTATTTGTCACTGTGGTACCCTTGAGCGAATATTCGCCGCCGGTCATTGCCGTGGCGATAAGCCTGCTCCTCCTCGGATTGGTAATATTCTTCCTGCCTCTGCTGACCCTTCACTCAAAGCTGGTTGCTGCGAAGCAGGAAGCTTTGCAGTGGATATCTCCGCAGTATTCGGCACTCGTCCAAAAACTGAGGAAAGATGGACTAGACAACACTGACGAAAAGCTCTACCGCGAGCTGATGGCAATCGACAAGATCCAACGAGACATCAACCAAGTGCACGGTTGGCCCTTCGACGTCGGTATAGTCACTCGATTGGCAGCGATAATCTTCTCGGTCGTGGCCATACTGCTGGCGTCATTGGTCAGAGCAATCCTGCGTTTCTAGGACCCTGCAACAAATTCCAGGGTCGAAGTATTTGTCAAAGTTACATTTGGAGGTGAGTAACCACAGGCCTACGTTATAGCATTCGGACAGGCCACAGCGAGGACCAACGCACGTAACGGGCTTTCGCCTCGCTTGATGCAGTGCGGTCGCCGGGATTTGAACCCGGGTTCCTTCTGATGTGGCCTTGTTGGGGAACCGGATATTAATGGTGAGTTGGACTTTCTATCCTCTTTAAGCCTTCTATTCCGTCAAAATCTTTGTCGTGCGAGAATATTTCTCTGACACCGTATCTGCTCATGACCACCAATGAAATCACGTCCGTGAAGCTCAGTTTTCCATTGAACTCGGGGAAGCGCTTCAACGCCTCGTTCATGAGCGCCTCATCGACATACACCGCAAAGACCCTAGGCGACGAAAGCAGGTTCTGCCCGACCTTCGCGGCGTTAGCTGCACCGAAACCTTTCCTCTTCCCCAGAATGGTCACCGTCTCGTCCAGAACGAAATCAGTCGTCAGAGCCATCGCGGCTTCCCCCTTCCTGATTGCGTCGATTCCTAGGTGGGCTGAAGCGTGGAAATCATCATTGGCATCTGCGTCACCGACCCAGAAAGTCGTGTCTACAAAGATCAAAGTTCCCCAGCCTCCAAGAGTTCAAGATCTTTCAACACGTTGTGACGCTCCTTGGAACGGCCAATCTCACAGATATTCTTCAACGGATCCTGGTCCGGAGAGACCATCTTGCCAAGAAGACTCTCGTACTTCTTAATGTAGAGCTTGAGTGCTTCCTCACCCTCCGCGCTCAACTCGAGCTTCCCGTGTTTGACCAGCACGATCCTCTTGAACTTCTCAACAGTTTCATCGTTCGCGATGATCTTTATCTGTGCCGTATGTCCTTCACCCAAGTACCCGGGTGAAGGGGTACTATAAGGAGCTTGCGCGTTAGCTGGGCGCCCCTTGACGGTGCCCTACCATCGTCTCCACATCGAGGAATGAAGTTCAAGGAGTGAAGTTCATATTATGAATGAAGGAAAGGTCGGGAGGCCGTCCTCCTGAAGAGGCTGGTGGAGTTGCTGAGCGGAGTGGGGAGCATCAAGGCCGTACATCTGTGTCGCAGTTCGAACCAATTCATCCCTCTTACGGAGATAAGCTTCCTCGGTGCCAACAACCTGTCCGAAATGGTTGGAATAGTCAAGAGACTAAGAGCGGGAAACCTCCTTTGTATCTCGACGAGAGCAGGATGGACGAGATGATACTGCAGGTCAATCCCATGAACCTTGAGGACAAAGACCTCGGTATCATCGCGGAGCGGATACGGGAACCTACGGAATAACTGCCCCGGACGACTATGATGTAGTCTTACCGGTTCGCACTACGTCCCCTCCTCCCGAGACGAGGCTCGTTTCTATTTCTTCGGCGAAATGACACGCGACCGTTCTTCCGGGAAGAATCTCTCTCAGGGCTGGCTCGTCAGTTCTGCACCTCTCTTGCGCGAAGGGGCACCTGGGGTGAAACCTGCACCCCGATGGAGGGTGGATAGCGCTTGGGGGTTCGCCCGCGACGGAGATCTTCAGTAAGTTACGAACGTTCGGGTCGGGGATTGGCGTAGCCTCAATCAGTGTTCTGGTGTAGGGGTGCATCGGACGGGCCATCAATTCTCCGGTTGGTCCGCTCTCCATGATCTTGCCCGAGTACATTATGGCTATGCTATCTGACATGAATTGCGCGACCGCGATGTTGTGCGTGACTAGGAGGTAGCCAATTCCGTAAACTTCTTGAAGCCTTACGAGAAGATTCAGAATCTGAGACTGAACTGCCACGTCGAGGGCGCTCGTAGGCTCGTCCAGCAGGACAACCTCGGGGCTCGAGACGATCGCGCGAGCGATGCTGACTCTCTGCTTCTGGCCTCCACTGAGTTCTACGGGCCTTCTGCCAAGGAACTCGCTACTCAGCCCGACAAGGTCGAGAACCTCTGATATCTTCTCATCAGTATTACTCGGACCCGATCGATTCCTTAGCGGCTCTGCAACTATCTGCCTGACGTCCATGAATGGGTTCAGGGAAGACTCCGGGTCCTGGAACACCATCTGCAACTTGCCCTTCAAGTTTATCGTGTCCCCCCTCACATAATGACGGAGGTTCTCTCCTCTGTAGAGCACCATCCCGCTAGTAGGTCTGACAAGGCCCAGGAGGGCCCTGCACAGCGTCGTCTTACCACACCCGCTCTCCCCAACGACAGCTAACGTTTGGGCCACGTTCACCCCGAGCGAGACGCCATCGACGGCGTGTACGAAATTCCTGCCACGCCTCAGTAGTGCTCGGCCAACAGGGTAGTAGACACGGAGGTCGCGCGCCTCCACCGCGAACTCTTCAGGAGTAGAGGAAGCACGAGACACTGTGTCTTTCATCACCCTCGAGAGCGGGATGTTCCCGCCCACATCTCTCCATTGCGTACTGACATCTCTCTACGAACGGGCACCACTCAAAGCTCTTCCTCAGGTCTGGGATGGAGCCGGGAATCGAGCCTAACGGGCCGTCCTTCTTCGACCCCTTTGGCAGGCAGGCCAGAAGCGCCTTCGTGTAAGGATGGAGAGGTCTTGAGAAGAGTTCCTGTATTGTTGCCTCCTCCACCACCTCCCCCGCGTACATTACCACTATCCTGTCCGCGACTTGGGCCGCGACACCGAGGTCGTGCGTTATTATCAGCAGTGAGGTCTCGCCCTTCTCCGCGAGCTCCTTCATCAGGCGGAGAACCTGAGCCTGGGTGGTAACGTCGAGAGCGGTGGTGGGCTCGTCCGCGATTAGCAGACCGGGATTCTCCGATAGGGCCATGGCGATGGCTACCCTTTGCCGCATTCCTCCCGAAAGTTCGAACGGATACTGGTTCAAGATCCTTTCAGGGTCAGGTATTCGGACCAGCTTCAGGGAGGCTATCATCTCGTCCTCCACCTCCTTTGGGTACCTTCGCCTGGAGGGGAGGTTCACGAGTCTTTTCAGAGGACCGCGGAACTCAGATGCTCGAGGCTTGTACGAGAAAACCTGGTCGAGGGAATGACCACCCTGTCGCGACCTTCTTATCGAGATGGCCTCTCCAAGCTGCTCCCTGATCTTCAGGACGGGGTGGAGGGCACTGAGAGGTTCCTGGAATATCATCGCGATGCCAGTCCCACGAATCTTCTGCATCTGCTTGCCCGAGAGAGACAGAAGGTCCTTTCCCTCGAAGAGGATCTGGCCGCTAAGGATTCTCGAATTCTGTGCGGGTAGGAGTCCTATTATCGACAGAGCCAGAGTCGATTTCCCACAGCCGGACTCCCCGACAAGAGCGAGAATCTCCTTTCTCCGGATCTCGAGACTAACGCTAGACAGGGCGTGAACTTCCCCATCCTCTGAACGATAGTCTACGGAGAGATAACTGACCCGGCACAACGAATCTTCCCGCACCACTACTTCTCGAGCTCCGGACGAAGGTCTGGCATTTCTCATTGCCCGCGCCGTCTCTGCAACGACCTCAGGCCGTCGCCGAGGAGGCTAAAACCTATCACGACGATCGTGATCGCAATGCCTGGGAAGAGGGGTAGCCAGGGTGCGGATATCATGTACTCTTGATAGCCAGAGACCATTATTCCCCAGTCCGGGGCTGGAGGCTGGACCGAGAGGCCGAGATAGCTGAGTCCTGAGTAGGCCAGTATCACCGTCCCGATGTCCAGCGTTGAGTACACAAGAAGCGTGGCGAAGATGTTCGGAAAGACGTGCCGCAAGAGTATGAGTCTTGTCGGGATTCCTGATATTCTCGCCGATTCCACGTAGTGGTATTTCGCCACCTTAAGGGCCTCGGCTCTGCTCAGGCGGGCGTAGGTGGGCCACCATACGATGGCAAGCGAGTACATCATGTTAGCGAGACTGGGGGTGAGCACCACCGCTATCACCATCGCCAGAATGAGGGATGGAATCGCGAAGAAAATGTCCGTAATTCTCATGAGAGCTTCGTCTATCCACCCGCCTTTGTAGCCGCTAATGGCACCAAGCAGTCCACCGATGGCGAAAGCGATAACGACGACGAAGAGGCTGACGAGGGCGGCGTTCGGCATCGCAGTCACTATTCTGCTAAACACATCCCTTCCCAGCTCATCGGTTCCGAACCAGTTCTCGAGGCCCGGCGAGGAGAAGGGCCTGGCAACGTTCTGCTCGAGCGGGTCGAAGGGTACGACGGCCTTACCCAATGTGGCGGAAAGGAGGGAGACCAGGTAGAAGCCCACTACTATCACAGAACCGACAAGCGTTTCCCGGTTTCCTGTAAGGTACTTTGCTGACAGGGACAGCGCTGATCTAGCTCTCTCCACCGGTCTAGCCTCCTGTGAGCCTTATCCTCGGGTCGATTACACCGTAGATGATGTCCGCGGTGAGGTTCGCTATGACTATCATCAGGGCGAATAGGAGGGTCGTGCTGAGGATCCCCGGGTAGTCAGAGTTGAGCACCGACTGGACGGCGAAGTTCCCGACCCCGGGGTACGAGAAGACGTATTCCACAAAGATCGAGCTAACAATGAAGAAGTTCACCATGACTCCGAGAAGCGTAACCACAGGTATCAGTGAGTTCCTGAGAGCGTGTCTGAAGAAGACGGCGTTCTCCGAAACACCCTTCGCCCTGGCTGTCCTGATGTAGTTGGAGCTGAGCGTGTCCAGCATGGAGGACCTCAGCACGCGTGTGATGATTCCGAAGATTCCCAGAGAGTTCGCCATGCTCGGGAGAATGATGTGAGAGAGCTGGCTCTCGAAGGCTCGCCAGTTCCCTGCGAGAAGGCTGTCCAGCATCGGGAACCCGGTCGCTCTCGGAGGCGGGGCGATGCTGGGATCGATGGTTCCGCCCGTGGGGAGAACCGGGAAGAGGAAGGCAAACACGATAACCAGTACCAGTGCTAGGAAGAAGGCGGGCGATGCGGTTCCTCCCATGTAGAGAATCCGGATTATCCCGTCGGGTAGCCTGTTGGCGAATTTCGCGGCGATGGCGCCCATGGTGATTCCGAGCACGCTCGTGAAGACAAATGAGAAGAAGAGGAGCTGGAGCGTGAGAGGTACGCTTCTCTCGAAGACCTCGGCAACGTTCCGCCCTGCCACCGGGGAGAACCCGAGATTTCCCTGAGCCAGGCCGGCAATGTAGTACGCGTACTGCTCGAAGAGCGGAGCATCTAGGTGGTACTGCTGCCTGTAGTATTCCACGAGTTCCGGGTGCAGGGATGCTGCCCTGCCAAGCCATGCGATGATCGGGTCTCCGGGTACCGAGTGCGAGAGTACGAATGTAATAACGCTCACTCCGAAGAGCACGAAGATGGCAGTCACGAACCTCCGCGACAGGAAGTGCGCTAGTCCCATTTCGCTTGCTCAGAAATAAGGGAATATGGCGGGCGTCTTTACCCGCCACTCGCTGGTCTGATGGTGTTTAGGAGAGGTGGCTCGGTCACCCCTGACAGGTTCGGGTCCAGGAATCCTCCGGCGATCAGGTTCTTTTGCCAGGCGTAGGAGCCAGTGAGTAGTGCCAGCTGACAAGCTGCTACCCAAGCCATCGGTGCTTCGTCAGCTACTATACGCTGGGCCTCGGTCAAGGCCTGCAAGATCCTGGCTTCATCACTGGTCTGAGACATGAGCCTGACGTTGTTGTCGACGGTTGGGTTGCTGTACCCACCACCGTTACCCCAGAGTGAGAAGCTGGTTACGAACGATGTCCAGAAGTCGGTCGGGGAGAGGAAGTTGGGAGCGAATCCCCACCAGAAGGCCATGTGAGGAATTATCTCCGCATTGTTGATGTTGTTCTGGGCTGAACCGTAGGGAGCGTAGAACTGGTCGTTGGTAAGGACGTGGATGTCTACATTGATTCCGATGTCGGCAAGGTTCGCCTGAACTATCTGAGCGGCTATGATCTGCGCGGGATAGTTGGCGTTGACGTTGAACTCCAAGGTGGGAAGTCCCGTTCCGTCCGGGAAGCCCGCCTTCGCGAGGTAGTCTTTGGCCAGTTCGGGGTTGTACTCGTACGGCGGGATGCCGGCGGGGTTGTAGTACTTTCCGTAGACTGGAGCCTGTGGGCCCATGACCCGCTGCGCCTCGCCGAAGAAGACCTTCTCTATGATGTCGTCGTAATCGATCGCGTGGACTATCGCGCGTCTAACGTCCGTGTTGTTGGTTGGCGATTTGTTCATGTTGAAGAAGACCCACACCAGTATGGCGGGGGTCTTGTACGTGGCGTAGTCGTAGGACGGGTCTGCGAGGATGAGAGGCCAGTTGCTCTCTGTTATGGCCGCGATGTGGGCCTTGCCCGTGGTAAGGTCGATGTATCTTGTTGTTCCGCTCGTCTTGGCGTTTACGATTATGGTATCGAAGTGACCAGGGTCCAGGAGTGGGTTGGCACGCACCTCATCGGCTGAGATCGCCTTCGCCCAGTAGTCGGGGTTCCTCTCGAACTTCACGAACTCGTTGAACGCGACCTGCGTGATGACGTAAGGACCAGTCCCGGGGATCGGGTGGTCGTTGAAGTACGGATTGATCTGACCTGGCGCCCCGAAACCACCATGCCTGAGCACGTATTGCGCATCGAAGATCTCTCCCTCGAACCCAACGAGAACTCCCGTCAGGAATGGAAACGGTGCCTTCGTCTTGAACACTATGGTGTTCTGATCAACCACGTAGATCGGCCAGCTGGTGTCTTTCATCATGGTGAGCACCTCTGGGGAGGGATTCGCAAAGCTCGTCTGGTTAAGTGTCTGGATGGTCTTCGGTCCGAAGACCACTCTGCTGGTGTCGAATATGTCTAGTGAGCCCAAGAAGCTCGACGAGTTACCTGCCAGGTAATAGAATCCATAGAACTGCGTCCAGACCTGATAGGCGTTGAAGGGGTCTCCGTTTGAGAACCTTATCCCAGGCTTGAGATGGAACGTCCATGTGGTTCCGTCCGCGCTGATCTCCCAGCTCGAAGCCAGCCCTGGTAAGAATTGTATCGTACCGGTTTCCTGCTGGGCCGAAACGTTCGCGTTCACCAACGTCTGATAGCTTGCGGCGTACATCCAGTTGGGCCAAGGCAGGTACTGCACGGCGAAGAGCTGGTTGAGGTTCCCCACGGGCCACGTAAAGTCGTCAATTACGAGCGTAGTAATTGTCCTTCCCGTCGGTGTTGAGGTCGGAGTTGCGGTCTGTGTTATGGTTTGGGTTACGATCCCCGTAGTCGTGACCGTACCTGTCTGTATGACCGTCGTGCCTGTCTGGACAATAGTTGTAGTTGCGACCTGAGTCGGCTGACCGCCGACAACGAAGTATGTTCCCGCTACCGCTGCAATCACTATGACGACGGTGATTATGATCGAACCGGTTCTGGTTATTGCGCGTTTTTCTCTAGATTGTGATAACTTCAAGGTGGATGAGATGACTCAGCCCGAAATATTAAGGTTTCCTAGGCTTACCCTCGTCTGTTTTATCACGAAATCATTTCACCCATAGTTAGCACCTCTGGATCAATGATGGACTCCCTATCCTCCATCTTCATGTAGAACATCTGCACTGGAGTCTCGAGCTTCGATAGGTCGAATGCTCTGCGTGGCCTGTCGCAGTTGTACCACTCGAAGAATTCGTCTATCGAGGAGAAGAACTTCATCTTCTTCTCGAATATGTCGAAGAACTTCTCTATCTTCCCGTTGGTTGGGGATGGTCCACCCTCCCCGTGATGAACGTGATCTTGTTCTTGAGGAGATACTTCTCGAACTCCGTCAATCCCTTCTC
>JACPTA010000098.1 GCA_016193005.1 Nitrososphaerota archaeon
AATCGTCATCGTTTCTATCGACTGAATACCGACGGTGGTGACGGGCACGGCGAACACCATTGCGGTCACCCTCCCTATCCTCTCCAACTTCACCATCCCATTCCAAAGAAATGGGGAGATTGCCCCTCCAGGAATTGAGACGTAGGCCAAGTCGACGATGAATCCTTCGGTGAACTGCGCATCGTGGCATGGAATTGAGCCAATGAGGAAGAGAATCGAGCCTAGTAGGAATGCAGTCCCCACGACCGCGGCAGAATCCTCTTCCTTCAATTTCTTGAGGTATACAGTGTAGGCGCCCCACGTTACGGCTCCCACGAGGCTGAGGATGGTGCCAGCCAGGAGTGTGCCTTGGTAGAGGGGTGCGGCGTATATCCCGATGCCGACGAAGCCGATCAACACTCCTGCTACCTCGGTACGCAACGGCTTCTCTCCAAGTCACAGGACAGCGCCCAAGATGGCGAAGAGAGGCATCGTGTAATTGAGAACGGCGGAATCCCCTGGCGTGACGTACTCTAGTCCCAAGATCCAGAACAGGGAGCTGGCCGAGAACGAGAGCGCGACGGGAATTATGTTCCTGCTGAAGACCAACTTTCTGGATATCAGCAGGAGAATCAGCGCCGCTATGAGGTATCTTATCCCCATGAAGACATAAGGGGAAGAGTAGTCGAGACCTTGCTTCGCGAACTGGAACGTGAATGCACCTATGAAGATGTATGGAATGAGCAGCTTGAGGATTTTCAGGTTCACAGAGCCGCCCCTGACCGGACTTTTTAAACGAGGCCTCCTCGAGACTGGCAAGCTCCCATCCTTGGGGAGCGTCCCAAGCCAACTGCCTGACGTACCCTCGCTAAACAAAAGGTTAATTTTCTCGCCCCGTTTTTCCGAGCCCCTTGAAATACGACGAGAAGGCAAGGCTTCGGGAGCAGATCAACACTCTAGTCAGTGAGCTCAGCAGCGAACAATTGGGTATCCGCCGACTTGCAATGGTCCAGCTCTCAGTCCTAGGTGGTCAAGCTGTATCGTACCTCGGATCTCTTCTTGCGGAGAACATACAGCGGCTGCAGGACCTCCCTGTGCCATACGCCTCTGAGATTAGCCCACGAAGCACTGTCGTAGAGGGCCTGACCAAGGTCCTTGGGGCAATCGCGGACCCCGTGGCCGTCCCCCACCTTGCGAAGGCCCTCCCAGGCCTAGACGCAGTGGAGGCTCTGGCCAAGATAGGCAACCGAGAAGCCCTCTCCCTCGTGGTCCAGACGCTTCCTCAATGGTACCCTCAAAGCAGGAAGAGGCCTGGTGGGGACAGCCCGGCACCCACCAAGGAGGGTCTTGCCGCTCGCGTCTTCTCTTATTTTGGACCAGAAGGCGTCGCCGCGCTATCGGAGGCATTAGAGGCAACTAGCGACAGAGAGATGTTCAGGATGGCCTCCGAGATATTCGAAGAGATTGGTGACCAGAGCGTCGTCGCTCCGTTGCTAAAGTGTCTTCAGCAGGACGAGGTAGAGATCAAGGTCAGGGCACTGAACACCCTCCAGAGGTTGAAGGCCAAGATTCCAAAGCCGCAGTTGATGGACGAGCTCGATTTTGCGTACTCGGAAAGTCGACCGGAGTATTCTACATACGCGTGGACGGGGCTACAGGAAGCGCTGATCCAGGCGACGGACACGGAGTTGCTTGTCGAGTTCCTCCTGCACCGTGGCTGGAAGCTGAAGGCTTCTTTTCCCAAGGACCTCCTTGAGTACTACATCTCGCTCGATGGTTCAAGAGCGATGCCCATTCTCCTACAGGTGCTCGAGAAGGGCAGCCAGGCTGAACAGGAGATAGCGGCCAACGTCATCGCGAAGATCAAGAGTCCAGAGAAGAAAAGACCTGAGCGCCAATTCTATTGAAATTGGTGCTCCTTACCTGTCGAAGTCGTTCTTCTCAGAAGCTACCATTTAGTTGGCCTAAACCCTGCCTCGTCTCCACATCCCTTGCCCACTCGTGTTCCCTCTCCCTCCACCGTCAGAATCATTGCCCTGGTGATGCCACTGGATGCTAACGGTGGAAATGGTCATCGCTGGGCCTTTCCGGCCTCTTTCCTCGCCAGTTCCGCAATCACCTTCTTGAATCGCACCTTCATCTCCTCCACGTCAAACGACCATCGCTTGGAGAACATGTGATGCGGCACACTATACATGGCGGTGTCCCAATGTTTTATGAAGCCCACATTCATCCTGGTACTCAGATCTGGAACACTGGTGTGAATGAAATCAAAGGTCGTGGTTGTCTCTTCAAGCGGGATCATCAACCACGCAACGTAAGTCCCGTCGCTAAGATTGTCTTCTGACCACAGGAAGGGAATCTTGTTCGTCGCCTGTTTCATCCGCAACGAGTCGTCCTTGCTCATTCCATCGAGTGTCAACCTCGTGACGACCAAAGAGTGCGGCGGCGATTTGTCAAGGTCATTCATCCACCTTACGATGTACCGTGGGATGAGATTGAGCCCCTCAACATGTGCCCTATAATGGTACTCGAGTGTCTTCGGATGGATCTTGAGTTTTCTGGCAATCGCGACCACGTGCTGGAGCGCATCGATCTGAAGCTCCTTGACGAGGAGCAGATCTAGGCCGTCTACGGCGGTTTCCGTCTTCGACTGCTTGTCGTCGACTCCCCTCACTTTCTCCATCGCAACCTTCTCCCAGTCGATCTCCCACTTTCCGATCTGGAAGTTGAAGTACCTCGGGTTCATCGAATGGTGTTGAGTTTGGAGGGATTCGACCAGTGCAAAGTCTTGCACCACTCCGATATCCTGAGTGTACTTCAGAAATCCCTTGTATTCATCGCCTCTCCCGTCCGGAAGGGCGAAGAGCGCTGAATAGTACCCATGAGGGACCACCTTGCCGTAGTAGACGAGATAGCCCAACTCGCTCAAAGCGTTCAATATTTGAGGGGCGCTGGTAAGGTGTTGGGGTGTAAAACTAATCTTAGCCCAAAACAGAGTCAGACCCATTTTCTTGTAATTCGGCTCGGCGTGGATCCTAAACCCGAGATTCTTGAGCTGCTTCTTGATCTTGTACCTTATCGTTTCGACGGGGGCCTTTGTGACCCTCGAGATTTCCGAGACGTTCCTTGGTCCGATTCGGGTTATCGCCTCGATAATCTGCGCCTCCAGGTCGACCCTTTCGTGTTTGTACGCATTGATTGGTCGGATTCGCGCCAAGAAGGGTGAGGAAAAATTCAGCTATTAAAGAACTTTCATACCGAACTGCTAAAACATCAATCTTGTGGGGTGAACTCTGTTTGGGCCGTGCCGACGGCGCCAGAACAATCAGGTCGGGGAACGCAATTGAGCGTCTTCACCAACCGAATGCCCCCCTCACCTCAATTCATACCAAAAGAAGAAATACCGAACGCGGTCCGCCGAACCGCGTGCGACTACCCGTGATCGCCCAGCTCCTGAACTTCGCATTCAAGGTATTCAGGGTCACGTCGTTCGAGGAGCTAGTCAAGCGCCTCTTGAAATTCGTGTTCTGGCTCCTCCTCCTTATCCCTCTCGTCCTACTGCCGCTGTACTTCTTGTTCTTCAGCGCACTTGTGCTCCACTAGGGACTCGATCACTTACGTCTTCCTAGCGATCTCGGAGGCAGCATTCAGGAATTCTTGCACGTCATCCTCGGATGTGTAGAAGTAGGGGGAGAGCCTTATCCCGCTGAGACGGCCGTATCTTCTGGCAGTAACCCAGACCCCCTTCTTCCTGAAGTAACCCGCGAGCTTCGCCCCGTCCATGCCTTCGAGGGAGGCGAAGACTATCGCCGATCTGCGCCTCTCCTCCCTTGGCGTGGAAATCCTGAACCCCAGCTCTTCCAATCCCTCAATTGTCTGCCCAGCCAGTTTCAGAGTCCGCCTCCGAACGACGGAGTGACCGACCTTCGAGAGGAAACGCAGCGACTGAATCAATCCGAATATGCTCACATAATCAGGGTTTCCTGCCTCGAACCGTTTGGCGTTCTTCGCGTGCTCGAACCTGGCGACATCCAGTGTCTTCGACTCGCGCCTAACCGAATGCCATCCAACCTGCGGCGGCTCGAACTCCTCGAGATGCTCGCGCGCGCAGTAGAACTCGGAAGTCCCGAATGGGGATAGAAGCCACTTGTAGTTGCTGGTCGCCAGAAAGTCGACCCTCCATCTTTTGACGTTGATGTCGAGGTAGCCCGTCCCGTGCGTCGAATCAACCATTACCAACGCTCCCCTCTCCTTCGCGATTCTCGCTATGCCCTCCACGTCACTTCTCATCCCGTTGATCCATGACACCAAGCTCAGCATGACGAGCTTCGTTTTCTTGTCGATGAGCCTCTCGAACTCCTCCGGACCCACATACCCGCCCTTCGACCTTGCCATCCGCGCGTCGACGCCCCGCCCCCGGAGCGCAATCAGAGGGTACGTATCACTCGGAAATCCCAGATCATCAAATACGGCGTTGTCGCCCTTCTTCCACCCGAGCATCTGTACAACCGAGTTTGTCGATGTTGACGTGTTTGTCTGGAACGCCACCTCATCCCTCGAGGCGGCGATGAGTCTACCGAACTCTCTCCTCGCGTCCTCTACCAATTTCCCGTATTCATGAAACAGTTCTTCGTACGGCGGAATCGTAAGGGTTCGCCTAAAGTAGGATGTAATTGAATTGACCACGCTCTTTGGGATCAGGCCCACTCCCGCCGTGTTAAGATAGACTAGTTTGCGGGCTATCGGGAATTCCTCGTCGATGACATCATCGATCTTCAATCAGGATGGTAGTTGGCGTGAGTGGATTAAAGAGTTCCGGAGTTAAGGGAAAACTCAGCCAATCGCCGCTGAAAACTTTAACACTATTGTGCGCCACTGGCCTCCGATAATGGCGCGTCGGCGGACCAAGATCCTAGTTGTTGGCTCCACAGGCCAGGTTGGCTCAGAACTGACGCCGGCGCTAAGACGAAGGTATGGCTTCGAGAACGTGATCGCGGGCTGGCACACTAGACCGCCTACACCAAGTCTGAGGGAAGGTCCGACTGTTCGCCTGGACGCGATGCGAAGAAGCGATGTCGAGAGGGTGGTCAGGAAATTTGAAGTTGACTCAATCTACCATCTGGGGGTGGTCCTTTCGGCAGTAGGTGAGAAGAGTCCGGAGCGGGCGTGGACTGTCAACATCGATGGTTTGCGCAACGTCCTCGAGGCAGCGCGCAAGAACGGAGTGCCGAACATCTTTTGGCCCAGCTCCATGGCCGTCTTCGGGAAGGGGGCACCGCGCGACAATACCCCTCAGGACGCCCCGCTCCTGCCCAGCACCATCTACGGCGTAACCAAGGTCGCGGGAGAACTCCTCTGCAACTACTACTTCGGCCGGTTCGGTCTGGACGTCCGCTCTCTGCGATTCCCGGGCATAATCAGTAGCGAGACCCCGCCAGGAGGAGGAACGACTGATTACGCTGTCGAGATATTCTACGAGGCGATACGCAAGGAACGCTACACCTGCTTCCTGAAGCCTGAAACGACACTCCCGATGATGTACATGCCTGATTGCGTCAAGGCGACCGTCCAACTTATGGAATCAGCTGCCTCTAAGATAAAGGTCAGAACTTCGTACAACGTTACCGGCATGAGCTTCTCAGCTTCGGAGCTCGCGAAGGAGATCCGGACCCACATCCCAGAGTTCAAATGCAATTACAGGGTCGATTTTCGACAGGCGATCGCCGATTCTTGGCCTAGGTCCATGGATGACAGTGCGGCGAGAAGTGATTGGGGCTGGTACCCTGAGCATAACCTCTCCTCGATGACGAAGGAGATGCTCGCGAGGGTGAACGACAGGCTCAAATGAGTGGGGGGAGACAACTTCTGGAGCACATGAGGAAGGGCGTCGGACAGGTGAAGGAGTTCCTGCTCTCCAGAGGCATTAGTGCCCAAATCGTCGAGCTAGGGGCGAGCGCAAAGAACTCCCAGCTCGCCGCCAAGGCGCTCGGTTGCACCGTGGGCGAGATTGCCAAGTCGGTAGTTTTCACAGGCCCAAGGACGATGGTGGTCGTTCTTTCAGGAGAAAAGAGGGTCAATCTCGAAAAGCTCTCCTTGGTAGCCGGGAGTAAGCTGACGATTGCTTCCGCGGAGGAGGTAAAGACATTGACAGGATACGTCGATGGTGGCGTACCGCCCTTTCCTCACGACGATGGAATCGGACTCTATCCTGACCTCTCTTTGACAACCTATCCGAGGGTCTGGGCTGCCGCGGGAGAACAGAACGCGGTCATGCAAATCTCCGTAAAGGAGCTGATAGAAACCATCGGGAGCGACGTTGTGGAAGTGAGCTCTTAGGCAACCTAGTTTCTCCTGTCGAGAACACGAACTGCTTCCTCGGAAACCAACAATCGATCAGTTGCAATCGTCTCTTCCTTCGCGAACATGACGAATCTGCAGAACGTCAGACCAGAAGCGGTGGCGCTAACTCTAGCGCTCTCGAGTCTCCTTATCACCATGCTCAGGCTAATTATCTCCTGCATCTTGCAATTCGACAAAGAAAGTTTTCTGGTTAAACAGGCTTACTGCAAATTTCTCGTCCAACCTGACAATATTTCTTGAACACGATATGCGCCTAGTATTGCACAGGTCCAGGGTACCAATGACGCTTCAGTCTAGAGGCATCATAAAGCTCCAGGCCACAGTCTGGGCAAATCGGTTTCTTGAAGACTAGTCCCACCCTCTGCTTCGGGCACTTGTCGCAGAAGAGCCTCCGACAGCGAGGGCACTGCAAGGCACGTGGCCGAAGAAACCCCCCGACCTCCCTTCTGCAGCCAGAACATAGGCCTCTGACCATCGACCTGCTCGAGAGCAAATCTGGTCGAGCAATATAGGCGCCACTCAAATATCAGTCTTTCGCTGCCCTGCCATCGCCTTAATCGACCGCAAAGAGCATAAGACGACGTTTCCCCTCTCATGTCATGACAAAGGCCTCGGTACTGTCAGCGCCGAAGGTGATACAGGTCTTGGACTTTGAGGACGCCGAGCCTGACGACAACTCCATCATAGGGAGGACGGACATCTGTGGAATCTGTGGGACTGACCTACATCTCTACGAAGGTCAGATGAGATTCCCGTACCCCGTCATCCTTGGTCATGAGTTCACGGTCATTGTGGAGAAGATCGGGAAGAATGCCTCGACGCTAGAAGCTCTCGGGCAGAAGCTCAGCATCGGCGACAGGCTTGCGGTCGTGCCCGGAACAAGCAGGTTCTGCGGCACGTGTTTCTACTGTAGGTTTGTTCCCGACAGGCCACAGCTATGCGGTAACAGGAGAGTTCTTGGGGTGAACATGGACTGCCGAAACCCGCCCCATCTCTTTGGTGCCTTCGCGGAGAGGGTTGTGGTGGACCTCCTCAGGTGGTACGCGTACAAGCTCGAGGACAGCTTCCCCCGGGAATTGGGGCCACTTATCGAGCCTATGGCGGTCGCCTCGAGGGCTCTTGAGAGAGCGCTGCCCCCCGGCAGGTCGTCAAGCTGGGACGGGTTTGGTCTGGGAAAGAAGGTGGTCGTGCAGGGTGCTGGACCAGTGGGTCTGCTGGTGACGGCCGCCGCCAGACTCTCGGGCGCAGGCAGTGTAACCGTAATCGAAAAGGTGCCTTCAAGGCTCAAGATGGCGGAGGAGATGGGCGCGGACCATCTGATAGACCTAAATTCATTCGAGACAGCGGAAGCACGTGTAAAGGAGGTACTTCGTCTCACCGATGGTGTGGGAGCGGACGTCGCCCTCGAGTGCGTGGGACTCCCTGCGGCGTTTGAAGAGGGGACAAGGATGGTGAGGAGGGGAGGGAAGTACATCGAGGTGGGGCACTACGTGGACTCTGGAGCCGTCGAGTTGAGGCCCAATGTGATATGCAAGGGAGACATTGACGTTTCCGGAAGCTGGGCGTATCCACCCACCCAGTTCCGAACGGCGGTCGAACTGTTGGGAAGGCACTTCGATAGACTCCCCTTTCGCAGGATGATTACCCACACCTTCCATTTCACGGATGTTCCGAAGGCTATAGAAACAATCCGCTCCGGGGAGGCCGTCAAAGTGGCGCTCACGGCTTGAACGGATCATGCGATTAGTCCAATGCTGACGTATGATGAGACGAGGCAGGTACCGACGACTGTGCATTGCTTCCTCCTACAAGATTTTGGCACACGCACACAACTTCTAACGTATTCGTGTAGAAAGAAGATCAAGTGCACAACTGGGTCCTTCGCTCGCTTTCAAAAGCAGTCTCCGAGAGAGTCTATCAGACCCCGCCGTAAAGTACATGGCCGATCCCTAAAGGGTTGCAGGCGATGGATCGTTTGCGATTGTGCTCGCGCCAATGAGTCATGCGGGGACAGCGATTACGCTTGTCTACGACCAGGAGAGGATCGTTGGGGTGATTAAGCTCTCGGATCTGCTTGAAAGATTGCTGGGGGTTGGGGCAAGATGAGTCCGACTAGGCGACCTTCTCGAGCTCCTTTAGAAGTTGATCGTAGTTGGGCTCGATGGACGGGTCGTCGGATACCCACTTGAATCGGACTGTGCCGTCCTTGTCCAGTATGAAGACCGATCTCTTGGCTGCAGTGTAGCCCTTCAGACCGGCGAAATTCTCTAAAGGAATTCCGTAAGACCTGACCGCCTCTCTTGAGTAGTCGCTCAGGACCCTGAAGCTGAGTCTGTTAGTCTCTGAAAAGCCCTTGTTGCTGAACGGAGAGTCCACGCTTATCCCCACAACATTCCCCCCTAGATCGTTGAATTTCGAGAGACCGTCCCTGAAGGTGCACATCTCCTTCGTACAGACACCGGTGAATGCTCCGGGGAAGAAAGCGAGGACAGTCTTCTTTCCTCTGAAGTCCGATATCTTTACTGGTTTGCGATCAGTATCAACTAGCTGAACATCGGGTGCCCGTTCTCCAACGTTGACCATGCTTGCATCCCTCGCCGACATCGAAGGTTCAAGTGAGATAAGTGTTGCTCGGACACGGGAAAGCCGCCAAAGACTGAAAATATTGACGAGCACTACTGCCTCAGCAACACGGTACCCGTCCAATTCGTAACTCCACCCAAGGTGTCCTTTACCAGCACGCTGTATGTGCACGACCAGTCATTCGGCTGTCCCACGGGCGAGATTACGAAATAGCTGGCTGAACTGGGCTGGTCGTACCCGAATTGCACAATCTCGTAGGCCCTTGATTCGCCCTCCTTCGTCAACGGGTCTGCACAAATTCTGCTCGCAGTCGCAGAGGAGACCGCGGTGGAGGAGGGAAGTTGAAAGTAGGCGAAGATGCTCGTGGCATTCGCCTGGACCTGCAGGACTCCGCCTTGGGGTATCTCATTTCCATTGGCGGGCTGACCCCAGTAGACACCCTTGAAGCTGGGCGTCTGGGGAAGCTGCGTTGGCAGGAGGTTGCCAATCACAAGTACCACTACCAAGAGTAGTGCGAACTGAAGAGCGAGTACAGCCTTCTCACCTCTTTCCATGCATAGTCTCTCCTGTTGATGTTACCCTTCCGGCTACCGTTAATCAACCCTTAGTATGATTTTCTCCAATCAGCTCGGATCCTTCTACGAACGAAGATTCATCTTGAGCGCCCGCAGGAACCCACGGTTAACCTCAGGCGTGCTGATCGTGACTCTGAGGCAGTTCTCAACTTGCGGAACATCGGATAGGTTTCTCAAGACGAATCCCCGCCTCATCAACCTCTCATGCACTCTATTCGCATCAAACTTCTCCAACTTGAAGAGTATGAAGTTCGCCTCACTCGGATACGGCTTGACACCTGCAATCTTACGGAGTTCCTCAAAGCACCTCCGCCTCTCAGACACTATCGCCCGGACGTTCCTCCTCATCTCCTTCCGGTTCTTCAGAGCCTCCTCGGCGAGGGCCAATGATATCACGGTAAGGCTGTTCGGAGGTCTGACCTTGTTCAACTGAGCAACTGTCTCTTCTGCCGCAACTAGGTACCCAACCCTCACGCCCGCCATCGAGAAAGCCTTGGAGAACGTCCTTATGATGACCACATTCGCGTATCTCTCGGTAAGCTCCACCGCGCTCCTCCCCGAGTACTCGGAGTATGCTTCGTCTATCGCAATAATTGCGTCCGTCCCCTCAGCCAGTGATGCAATCTCGTCAGTGGGCATCGCGTTCCCCGTCGGGTTGTTTGGATTGCAGAGGAAGATGACACGCGTCTTCTCCCGTACCGCCTTGAGTGTCCTCTGGACATCGACGCCGAAATTTCTTGTCCGCGGCACAGAGATCAATCTGCTGTCCATCACCTCAGTGATTATCCTGAACATCGAATAAGACGGAGAGGCCACCACCGCTTCGTCGCCTGAGTCGAGGAAGGTCTTTGCAATTATGTCGAGACCTTCATCCGCGCCGTTAGTGATCACGAACTGGTCGGCTCCCACGTTACAGTAGGCAGAGAGGAGCTTGCGGATGCCAGCGTATGACGTATCGGGATACTGATTGACCGCCATCTTGTGAAGCTTGGGAGATAGGGCCTTCAGCGAAGACACGGGGACGAATGGGGAAGTGTTCGTGTCTAGCCGGTGCACCTTCTCCGGTCTGATTCCAACTTTCAAGGCAATCTCCCGCGTCGGAATCTCCCATTCGTAAGGTCGGAATCTGCCGAGGAATTTTCGTGTCTTCACGTCCCATCCCGCCGGCCGCATGATTTTATTCTTTGAAGGAGAGCGACCCCTTTCTCTATCGGGCTCTC
>JACPTA010000004.1 GCA_016193005.1 Nitrososphaerota archaeon
GGGAAGAGAGTGACGTACATGGGCGGCACCGGTTCGGGTCAGCTGGCGAAGCTGGCGAACCAGATCCTCGTAGCCATCAACATGATTGGGGTTTGCGAATGCCTTGTCTTTGGACGCAAGTCGGGACTTGACTTGAAAAACCTGATTGAAGCGCTCTCGGCGGGAGCGGCATCGTCTTGGAGCCTGGTGAATCTAGGTCCAAAGGCGGCCGACGGGGACTTTTCTCCTGGTTTCAAACTGAGGCTCCTGCAGAAGGATCTCAGGCACGTGCTATCGACTGCCGCCGAGTCAAAAATAGCTCTTCCGGCATCCAGTCTAGTCAACCAACTGTACAACACACTCGAGGCAGAAGGGAGAGGGGAAGAGGGCACCCAAGCGCTGTTCACCGTCCTCGCGCGCCTCTCTGGACTGAGAAGGTAGCCGGGTTCTGTACGAATGGGGCCCAAGAGGACGGTAGGGCTGTTACAGAATGGGAATTCGTAATGCGTATAAACTCCAACCGAGCTGGAAGCTAGCATGTGCGAATGCTACGAGGAAGGGTTCATGGACCTCGACGTTGAGGAGAAGGAGCCTGAGAAGGTTCCGATTACGGTGACGGTCGCGAGAAGGTCCAGAAAGTAGGGTTTCAAGAGAAGACATAATTCCAGCAAAGGCCCAGCTACCCACTGTGTTTCACAAGTTCAATCCAAGGAGTTTCCTGTAGTCCGTTCGGAGAACTGCAGGCCTCGCATTTTAAAGGCCTAACGATTAGGCGGCATGATCTTGGCTAGGAACACATCGAATCCCTTCACCCCAGTCATGACGGCTAGCGCGCTCTTCGCCCTCATCTCTTTCGTGTGGTCACTCTCGGGCTTCCTCTCGCCAACGACCTCCAGTTTCGGCGAGTACACGTCATCAGAAATATTCCAGGAAGTGGGCGGTCACGTCCTCTTCGGGCTGTTGGTCGGTGCACCTACGTTCAACCTCTCCTTGGCACTAGTCTGTGGAGCAAGTAGCATTTTGATTGATCTCGACCACGCACTGTCGGCTCTCGGGTTCCAAGTTCTTGCCAGGAGTGCCCACTCGGCCATCTTTGCGCTAGTTGCTGGACTAATTGTTGCCTACATGACGAGTCCGAGCCAGAACCGACCGATCCTCTCCGTCACAATTGTTGGCGGCGTCCTCTCGCATCTGAGCTATGACACATTCGCTGGATACGGCGTCTTTCCAATCCTCGCACCCTTCTCGTATTCCCTCTACTCCTTCCCGGCATGGACATGGCTCGGGCTCGAACTCTCGGCGATGACTCTGGTTCTTGTGACGACATTCAAAGTGCGGCGTCTCCCTCTTCTGAAGATTAGAGGGCCAAAATCGACGTGACGGTTGATATGACTAAAGGAATAATTTAGGCAATATCGCTTATAACATAGGAATATGCTGGGAAACGTATTGATACCTCCCTCTAGGTGTCCGCTGGACAAGTGATAGGAGATTCCAAGACTATCGATATCACTGGTTGGGACTCACTCGAGATCGGAAAGGACGATACAGGCTACTCAGGATTGGGAGAGGAAGAGGGTCGACTTGAAGTCATTGAATGCCGCATTCAGGGAAGACTCTGACCAACTTGTCTCACTCCAGAAGCACCTCAGATTCGATCACGTGTCCGATGGGCAGTTCTCACTCGCGTGGCAGGACTTTCTGAGGCCGATTACAGACGGCGTGGAAGGGATCAGAAAGGGTGCCTTGGTACGATGGTACAACACCAACACCTTCTACTACACGCCGATCATCAAGGACGAAATAAGGAGCGACGGGAAGGCCGTCCTGAGAAGAATCGAGAAGAGGCATCTTGACTCTGGCTCCAGCTTCAAGGTCATCCTCCCTGACCCGTTGACACTCACCGAACTTGCTGACGATAGGTTCTACGGCAATAAGGAAAAACTCCTCTTCGCCTTTGCTGACAACGTCCTCAGGGAGGAGGTGCGTCGCCTGAGCAAGAGCGGTGTGAAGTACATCCAGTTCTCGTCACCAGCCTTGGTCGCTCGTTTCAGGGAACCCCCTCTTAGCAGGGACGAGCTCAAGCAAGCAGGAGAGGCAGTAGGCGCTTCACTGAGGGGGAGCTCCGCACGCTCGGGTTTTCACACTTTCTTCGGTGATGCTTCCCCCTACATCCCCTGGATATTCGACTCTATCCCGACCGACGACATCGGGTTCGATTTCTCGCAGACAGACCCTGAATCCCTCACTCCTTCTAAGAAGGGGATCATAGCGGGAGTGGCAGATGCCCGCAGCAGCTACCTCGAGAGCGTAGGAGAGATGGAGAGAAAGGTGGCGGTCATCGCCGAGAGGACCGGCTCAAGAAGCATCACGCTATCCCCGTCGTCAGATCTGAGGTACATACCTAGGGAGGTTGCCGACGCAAAGCTGAAGCGCCTGTCAAAGCTGAGAGAGAAATTGGAGGACAATTAGTCTTGCCAAAACTATTCCCTGCTCAGGAGATAGGCAGTCTCCCGAAGTTCTCTTGGAGGACCAAGCCGTTCCGTGATACCCCTCTCTCGGACGCTGACGTCGCCACGGCGAAGTTATGGGGTAAGAGGCTGGGCGTAGAGGGGACTGGAGACCTTATCCGCATCCTAAGCAGGAGGAAGGGATTCAACAGCGCGCAGAAGAAGAAGATAGTTGAGTTCTCGCTCCTCTACGCGATAAGGATGGAGGAGAGAGCCGGGCTCGACCTCGTCTGGAGTGGAGAGCAGGCAAGGACGGAGATGTATGAAACTCCTGTATCGAACATACGGGGCTTCGAGTTCATTGGAAGAGTGAGGAGCTTCGACAACAAGTACTGGCGGATGGCATCAATAAGGAGCCGCCCACGTTACAACAACAACTACCACCTCGAGGAGGCGCTCTTCACGAGGAAAAAGGCAACAAGGAAGATCAAGGTTCCAGTGACTGACGCGATCACGATAATGGCGTGGTCCGACAACCATTACTATACATCAAAGTGGGCCAACAAGAGCATACCACCGTCTGAACGGAGCTTCAACGCGCGGAGAGAATTCACTCTTGAACTCTCCAAGATCATAAGGAAGGTGATTAGGGAGTTAGTCGACCGTGGTGTCCAAGAGATTCAAATCGACATACCGGCAGCGACGCAGTACCAGAGTGAAGATGACATAAAGCTCGTGGTCGAGTCTTTTGATGAGACGACAAAGGGGCTGGATGCTTCCTTCAGCGTGCACAGCTGCTTCCCTCCGCGCTTCGGATACTCCATTCTGTTTCCGCACATCCTCGAAATGAAGAAGTGCGATCGGTTCTCATTCGAGTACGGCAATAGGGACGGATTTGCTAGGGGGATTGATGACAATTCGCGATCAGGGCTCTCTGACCTCCGTCTCTTCAAGGAGTACGGGTACGACAGGGGGCTTGGGGTCGGGGTGATTCACGTTCACACCGACCTCCTCCCGAGCGCCGGTGTTGTGAAGGATCGAATCCTCTATGCGGCAAAGATGACTGACCTCTCCCCCGAGAAATTGTTCGTCAATCCGGACTGTGGTCTGAGGACCAGAAGCCCCGAGGTCGCCTACAAGATGCTCAATCTGGTCACGGCTGGAGCGAAGAAGGCCAGGAGCGAGCTTGACCCGTCGTGACGCCCAAGACAACCACCATCGGCAGCTACCCGGCGTTCCCGAAAGCCGAGGACGTCGAGTATTACTATACGATATCGAGGCATGGGCTAGCCGACGAGGTGGTCGACCCTTACTTGCTGAGCATACAGGAATCGCTGAGGGACTTCACCTCCTCTGGAATAGAGGTCCCCTCAACAGGACAGACAGAACCGATTACCGATGCCTACACCCTCGCGCGTTTCGCCAAGATCAATACGCCTACATACCGTGATACGAGAGAGCTTGCCAAGGACATCAACAGCAGGGTAATAGTCCCTGAGGTCGAGGACCTTCAAGGGTCTGGCGCGGTCTCCTACATACAGCTCGACTCGCCAACCATAGCCGCAGAGTCGTCTCCCCCCGAATATGTGGTCGACCTGTACGAAGAGGTCGCGAGCGTAGCCAAGCTTCCAATTGTCATGCATGCCTGCGGCGATGCAACGAGAATCTTCAAGATGTTAACTAGGATGAAGGTGAAGACGATCTCACTCGACTTCTACCACTATCCAAAACTCTTCGACGAAGCCGGGAGGGGGAACTACGACCAGTCCATCGGACTCGGATGCACGGACAGCCAGAACCTCAGGATTGAGACGGTCGATGAAGTAAAGCGAATCATCGAGTTCGCTAGGTCGAGGATAGGCGATGACAAAGTTGAGTTCGTTCACCCTCACTGCGGTCAGAGAAACCTGAACAGAGAGACCGCCTACGAGAAGAACGTCAACCTCACACTGGCGCGAGACGACGAATACTTCGGCGAGGCGGTGGAAGCGGGCCAGTCCCGTCTCACGGAAAAGGAATATGACCCAAAGGGATACTTTCTCGTCGCCGTGAGGAAGGAGACGAAGGAGATAGTTGTCACCTTCTACTCATACGACCACAAGGCGCTCAAACGCTATAGGTCTCGTTTCTCCGAGAGAATTTTTCAATCGATAAACGAGGAGGCTGATGAGTTGGGGATAAGCAGGAGACACCTTGCGTACCTGACTCTCGAGCTTGGCAGGGCGGAGGCAACGATGCAGGCGCCTTCTCAAGGCTACAGACAGAAGGTCATTGAGTAGATGAGATTACGAGACAAGCTGAGGAGAAGGCTATTCATCTCGATCATCGAGATCTTCCCTCCGAACTTCAGCGCGGACGATAGCAAGGAGCCTCTGATAGGCCTCGCCCAGAAGACTCGTGACCTCGTGGCGAGGGTGAAGAGCGTTGAAAACTTGGCAGATGCGATACTCGTTGCCGACGTGAAGGACCTCTCGAGGTTGAAGCTCTCGAGCGTCTTCGCTGCCGCCATCCTTCGAAGAGAACTAGGCGTGGAAGCGATACCTGTGATCACCGCCAGAGACCTGAACAGAGCGGCGCTCAAGACGATGTATCTGACGGCCCTCTCTTACGGCCTCGACTCGGTGATGCTGGTGTGGGGTGACAGGTACAACGGGCATGACGGTGTGAAGAATGTGTATGACTACAGATCCCTCTCGGAAGCGATACGTGACGCGAGACGCCTTTCGGAGAGAGCGGACCTCAACGCAAACCTGCTGGCCCCGGTCGACCTCTCAACGCTCGATTCCAGACAAGGCCTAAGCGTTGCGACCTCGCGACTCTCCAGCGGTGCCGACGGCCTTCTTGCCCAGCCTCCCACG
>JACPTA010000052.1 GCA_016193005.1 Nitrososphaerota archaeon
GACCCCAAGAGACCGGCTGAGAATATCACCAAAAGTATACTCGTGTACTTGAAGAAGTTCCTGATGGGCAACCTCTCGCTTCCTCTCAGCATTAGCGCCCCCAAGACGCCCACCGCAAAGAGGCCCGCGATCATCCCTATCATACTACCGTTAACATCAGACACGAACAACGCTGTAAGGAAGAGAACCGTCTCAATTCCCTCCCTGAAAACGGCCACGAAGGCCAGACTCGCGATCCCGAGAAGTTGACCCTTGTTCAAGGAAATGTCTATCTTTCGTTCTAGTTCGCCCTTGATTCTCTTTGAGTTCCCTGCCATCCAGAAGATCATATAGGTCAGGATGCCCATCGCCGTGAGCGAGGCAAGTCCCTCGAATATTTCGGAGGAAACGCCCGTCAGCCCCCCGTAGACGATCAAGACTACGTTCCCGGCCAAAAGGCTCACACCGATCGCGAGAGAAGTTCCAAACCACACGTACCTCGAGAGCCTGGTTTTCCCTATCTTTCTCAGATAGGCCAAGAGTATCGCTACGATGAGCGCCGCCTCAAGGGCCTCACGAAAGGTCAGGAGGAAGGCCGGAATCTCGGAGGTCATGCCACCGGCCAGGCATAACATATGTAATATATAAGTATTAACGGTGTTAACTCGCGGCAATTAACAGTGTTAGCAAACCCTTATACCATCATAAGCGTTCGAAAGAATGGAAATGGTTCAGGTCAACATAGAGAGTGCCCTCACAGGAGTCAGGGCGATGCTCGCGGAGGAGCTCCTGAGCCGGGGATACGCTCAGAAGGAGATATCACGAATCCTCGGCATCACTCCCGCAGCGGTCACGCTTTACACCAGGGGGAGAAGAGGGAAAGAACTCACAGAGAGAATCAAGAACCTCAAAGAGGCCTCGGTTGTCATTCGAGACCTTGCGGAGCAGATGGCTGACAGAATGAAGCGAAGCGAAACCATCGACGAATTTCCGCTCATTCTTGATACCGCCTATCGAATCATGCGCCAGGTGTCTGAGGGAAGGGCAGGGAAGGGCAGGGTTCGGAGGGGAGACGATGAGTTCATGCAGGCTCTGCGAAACAGAATCGAGCAAGAGCAACTAGCGGCGCAGCGAAACATGACGCTCGCTGTTGCTACGAAGGACGAAATAGCCCGGATGCTCTTCAGACAGATAGCCACGGACAGCATGAGGCACGCCGACATCCTGGGATCTATAGTCAACTATGTGGAGAGGCCGGGTGCGAGAAAGTCGACAAAAAACGAGATTCTACAGATAGAGGCAATGATAAGGGAGGAAGAGAGTGCGACGGAGCGCCCTATCAAGATGAGAGACGGAGACCCTGCAGTGAAGCTCCTATTGAGCTCCATCGACATGGACGAGCAGAAGCACAGCAGGCTCCTGAACGGCCTGCTGAAGATCGATAGATCGCTCACGCGGAAGCCCAGGAGCGCCTGAGCTCACCAATAATGGTGATGCACCTCTCGGTGAACTCCTCGTCTTCGCCCCTCTTGTAACACTCATGGGCCCTCTCGTACTCGCCTATCGCGCGCATCGCCCTGATCTGCGTGAGAACCTTGCTCGGATAGTATCAACTCCCCAGCGGTTTCGTACCAGTTCCCAGCCTGGCCGTATTCCTCAAGATTTCCAAAACAGTTGACCAGCCACTCGCAGAGCTCCACGGCGTGACCCTGTACTTGGAATCTTTCCAATTCCTGCCTTAGCATCTCCGCAGCGGCCCTGCTGTTGCCCAACCTCGCGAGTTCGAACACCTCTGACGCGCTTCCCGAGATGTTCGAGGCTAGCACCCTACGGCGAATAATAGGCGGAAGCTGAAGAGAGTTTGATACTCTAATGAAATGTCATGCTCTGCTCAGGGCTGTCCTCTCAAGCTCCCGGGGCCTTCGCCTCGCTGTTGCTGAATTATCTTGTCCCAATGTGGATAGCAGGTGATTCGCCTTCCCCCCGTCTCTTCCTGATTCACAGTATTCTTGGTTATTGCGTCTCTTAAGACGGCAGGTTCCGATATCGATCGGTAGCGGGCCCGGTGGGTCCCAGTAGGTTTTCAGTTCTAGAATTGGATTCAAAATCGTGGGTATGAGCCTGTTAGGGTTTGCGACAATAGTCATCACGACAAACCCGGATTCCACAAGAAAAGGTTCCTTTCCCATGGAGCCGAAATCTGTATTCGCGGCTCCAAATAATTAAAAATCTAGACCTGGCCTTTTAGCTTTGTGAGGCAAGCCAGAGCGCTTCTTGAGAGAAGTATCGAGGTGATTTGTAGCCTTCAAGAGGATGATGGAGGCATTTTGGCTACGTTCAGAGACGATGCTTATCCTTACGTCTATCCAAGGGACGCTACGATAATGACAATGGCCTTAAACCTATGCGGGTTCTACGATCGTTCGAAGAGGTTCTACAAATTTCTTAACGGCTTGAGGAGGAAGGACGGGGAGTTCTTTCAACGATACAACAAAGGATTCCCATACGTAACGCGGAGCGGAGAGCATGACGTCACGCCGCTCGTGCTACAAGGCATATACGACACTTACAAGCGGTCAGCAGACAGGGCATTCCTAGAAGAAATGTGGAAGCTGACAAACGAAGGCGCAACCTTCGTACTTAACAGTATAGATAGCTCCCCCGGTTTGATTTACACTCTGCGTTCGATTCATGAGAACAGGGTGCTGGAGGAAGGATTCGAGATTTGGGCCAATTGTTCCTCAGCAAAGGGTCTACTCGACGCGTCAAGAATGGCAAAGGAACTAGGATACTACGAACTTAGTGAGCTGTGGGAAAATTCTTCCAGGACGCTTCTGAATAACGTTCTTGAAAAGCTCTATGATCATGACAAGGGGCTTTTCATCAAGGGCCTTAGGCCGGATGGCACGCGCGTGGAGTCTCCAGACATCTCCGAGTTAGCACCCTTCTACTTCGGAGTATGCGACGACAGGGCGGCTCTCGAAAGGACGCTCAGGCATCTCAAGGGAACCATCTGGAATGTCCGTATAGGTGGTTTTAAGAGGTTCAGAGACTTCGAAGTAGTTCAGGATTGGCACTGGTATACCGGAGGTATCGAGGACTCTTGGCCCATATTCACAATATGGGGAAGCAAGTTCTACAGAAGACTGGGAATGATTGAAGAAGCGGAAGAATGTCTGAAATTTGTTGAAGAGGCAGCGGACGACGAGATGTACATTCCCGAGAGGGTTGCGTCTGTGCGCGGCTACTTAGCCTGGAAGGAGAACGAAAGGGAGTTCAGTGAGAGAATACTGCGAGGAATTGCCAAGGTAGAAAGGAGCGGTTTTAATACGAAAATCCCGGATCATGTTAAGTGGGCATTCCCACTAGGTTGGGCACACGCAGAGTTCATCCTATTGGAGAAACAGGAGACTGCCAAAGACCACGAGTTATTGGAATCAGAGATCAAGGTGCCACAGAGAGTAGAAAGGCCAGGCTAAATCACTCTTTCTCTAAGATGGCGATGGGGACTTGACGGGCCCGGTGGGATTTGAACCCACGACCTACAGCTCACTTCAGCAAACGGATAGAAGGCTCGACCAGGGTCTGCCGCGCTATCCGTACTCCGCTCTGTGTAGATCTGCGCTACGGGCCCATGTTCGAAAGCCGTCTAACCAATTCAACATAAGCGTTTGCTCGCATGAAACGAGTACGACCTCCTGACTATTTCCCGAAAATTTTTCTCAACTTTACACGTAGAACGCCATTGACGTACGATTTCTCTGTAACCTCTGCTTCTGCGGGAAGTGTGATTTCTTTGTCGAAGTTCTCCCCACCATTTATACGCAGTATGCGTTCCACGACGAGAGCGTCCACCCTCTCAGGATGCCCTGGCACCTCCGAGATGAACGTAATGTCCTCAGAGGTCACTCTCAAGTCGTAGTTCCACCGCTTCTTGAAAAGATTCTTCACGCCGAGTTCTCTCTTGACCATTCTCCGAAACTCTCTGAGCCAGTAAATCAGCAGAGCGACAGTCGCTCCTGCGGCGACTAACCCGAGCAGACCTCTTTCCAGTCTCACGAGGAGCACCAAGACAATACCGATCACAACCACTCCCAAGATTACCACGGCCACGGAGAAGAGGTTCACTAGATCTGGGCTGATTCTGGTTCGCATCTTCCTACTCCAGCGAGATGGTAATGAACCTCAGTTCCACAACCCCGTCCACGTTAAGAAGAACTCCGAAGTTCGCATTCTCCCCCTCGGTCCAGAGCAGGGCGTTGCTGCTTCTGCCCTTCGCCCACGTGTTGATGAAGTTGACTATCAGTGACTCTGCATCTTCGAACTGATCCTGCGTCAGGTAGGTCGCTTTTCCTTCGTTGAAGGTCACATCCGGATTTATCGAGATTGGTCTCACGGCCTTTATTCCCTTTGATTCGAAGAGATCCACCAATTGCTGCAGCCTGTCTTCCTTGCCAATAGTCGGAGGAGCGACTACTCCGCCCAAGGTTGATAGGTACGCTCTAAACGCTTGATTGGCGTTAGCGCCAAGGCCTACGTAGTACTCTCCTGTAAACGCAGCTCCGACGGCGGCGACAGTACCGAGTTGGCTCACAACTCCTCCTGATCCAGCTGTGTAGACGGGGATGAAGTAGAGGTCGTGATCACCAACTCGGTAGAGGATGTTATCCCCAATTCTTGGATTTCGCAGTAGCGTCTTGAGCTGAGCGAAGTCGGGGTTCCTATCCAAGGCCTCAACAACAGCCGAGGGGCCAAGAAGCTTTGTCTGTGATTCTAGCGGCACTCGATAGAAGATCATCTCCCCAAAATTGGGGAAGTCGTTCCTCACCACCATGTATCCTGCCAAGTTCCTCCCAGCCGCACCCCGAAGCTCAAGGGAGAGTATCCCAACGAACTCCTCGCTCTCAAAAGCAAGTGGCTTCGCAACCACGTAGTAAGTATCCAGACCCGATGGTACCTCATAGAACTCCTTGGCCGAGATGAAGATGTCGGGTGCCGTAACGTGGTAAAAGTTGTACATCCCTACTCTCCATTCGAATAATTCTTCCGGATATCTCATCTGCGACTGCAACCATGTTGGAATCTCTGTGCTGACCACATCTCCATAGAGGGTCTTGAAGAGGTCGGTGAAGTAGTCATCACTAATCGATATGATCCTGTATGTGCCGTCGAAGATGTCGATGAGCGCGTAGCCTAAGAGTCGCTTGAACTCGTTCCCAGAGCTCCATGGCACATGGCTGGTGTCCAAGTTCACTATCAAAGGCATTAACCAGAACGTCCTGTTACCGTCGGTGACGGGGAAGATGTCGACTCTTCCTGTCCTTGTTTGATACTCGAAGTACGGGAATAGAAGCTGCATCCTATCATTAGGATCCCTGTATCTCTGCACGTTGACAGTCTGGTCTCGCAAGGCGAGAAGGAAGTTAAATTCGAACAGCCAGCTTAGTGGGGGAGAGACTTCCACACCTCCGACTCCGTTGTAACGAAAACCTCCAACCTCAGCACTCACCTGGCCCCCCTTCGGGAACGCCGCCCAGACCTCGTTGAAGAGACCGGATTCCCCGTAGTAGATCCGCCTCTGATTGAAGAACTGAGATGACTCAATTATCTTTCCTTCGCTTCCGTCGATGAGAAGAAAGCCATTGGGGACATTGGTGTAGACGAGGTGCTCAGCATACCATCGGTTTGATGTTTCCACAGACGACGGGAGGATCGGCTTCATGGACGCACTCCAGTAGAGCGTTCTGTTGAATCGAAGTATATCTGAATCGGAGAAGTTGATGAACGGAAGCAGACCCACTTCTGGCTTGAGCTTTTGAAAGGCTGACTGAGAATCCCACAACCTGACCTTGCTTAGCAGCGGACTCTGCTGTTGTGAATAACTCTCAATCTGCGCGGGTGGGATAGAGCGTATTCCAAAGGTGTAGTCTACCTCTTTTACATCATCGAGTCCAGCTAGGTAACGATTCACCGCAACTTCCTGCGATACGTACGGTCCGAGCCACTCTTGCTTCGCCGCGTCCGCTGTACTATTCTGTATCGAGGTGCTGGAAAAGGCGAGCAGTGCGATTATGAAGAGCGACAAGATTCGCAGTCCGTACTGCCGCATGACAAGGGGAGTCCTACCCTTTCGTCTCAAACCGTCAAGGTAGGCGAGAAAGAGGAGAACCGTCCCCGCCGACCACAGCCCACCTATGACAATCTTTGCGTTGTAGTCTATGTACGACGGGAAGAACGCCTTGATTCCAATCCACACGAGTACGATGCCGAACAGAGCTTCTAGTGCAGCCACCTTCGACCCGGATGGTACCCTGGGACTGGGAGTTAGCACACGGATGAACTGTGTTAGCCCCAGCAACAACACTAGCCTAAGTTCGATTGCGCCTATGACAGAAGGAATGACGAGGGTAAGAGCCGGAATGAGGGGTATGACGCTCTCCTGTGCGAAACTGGACCCTTGCGGGGTAACAAAGGGGAGGGAGAAGATCGACCATATCCTGCCGAGTCCCGAGTCCCAACCTTGGCTCATTGCTTGGACACTCATACCTAGAATCAGATTCGAAAAGACAAGCGTCCCGAGCAGTACCTTTGTAAGCTGCCAGAGGAGAAATTTCGTCCTATTCATCTTGAACGAATCGAAGTCCAGGTACTCGCTGGGGAGCTCTTCCAGCGTCCTAAACCTGGAAAAGCCAAGTAAGAGTCTTACCAGCCACCAGATTATCGACCTTCTGTTCCTGAAGTCAATCCTAATCAGAACAAAGGCCGCGATTATGGAGCCTCCGAGAATTTGGAAGTATATCGGTCTGAGGTAAACGTCCCCAAACTCCAAGATGTTGAGCCAGAACCACACCACCTGTCCGACGACCGTGAATACGACGAAGAGGATGACTAACGCTACCAGGATTAGGCGAACTCGCCTAATTCCGAACCTAGGTGATTGGAAAGTCTCGTCTTCCAACGCAAGAACACCCCTGCGAATCGCGAGCTAATAGTCTTTTCTTAATTTGGTTCTGTAAGTCCTAGGGACACGACGCGGAATCCTCTCCCTGTCAATGGTCGGGACATAGATGCGCGAAATCTTCCCAGATTCGCTCGAAGACATCGGCGTTGCCATGTTCGCGGTCGGGTTCTGGCTTGCGCTAATCTCTGTCTTGTTAGGCCTTGTTGTGGATTATACTGACATTCGGGTCAAACTTTTCACCATCGGTATCGTCGTAGAAGGCGAGAACAGGTGGCTGACATTGATTCAGAACGCCTCTCGTGTCGCGAGGGTTGACAGCACTAAGAAGTCGGAGGGTGTCCCTAGGATTTGACAGAATCCTTAATTTCCTTTCGATTCCTGAAAATGGTATCTGAGTTCTCCAGTCAGCTTTGGCGGTAAGGGTGGCCTCGTCTCGAACTCATCACTTCCAACCCTCTCCTCTTTTCATCCGGAAGGCCGACGCCTCGGACGGTTTCTCAATCAGTACCCAGCCACTGAGAAGACTATTCTTGCGGGCCCGGACCCATTACTGGAATGAGTTTGAAGTAATACGTACAAGTCGCCGAGGCCGCCTATCTGACTGCAACCCAGGTCATCGACTCGCCAATCATGTCTGCGTCAAATCTTTTCAAAATGTTAACAAATATCGTGCGATTATTTAGAGAGGGGTGGCGTGCAGCAAGAGCGCGACAATTTTGGAGGCACGCCAGTCCAGGTACAAGAGCAAGATTTCGAAAGGGTTTAATCAATCAGTCCGAAAACTGTGTTATTGTCTTCGTCCCAGGGGAGGCTCTTCGGGACAAACGGAATCCGTTTCATCCCCGGCGTAACGAGGGACCTCGACTTTGTGATCAAGATCGGCGAGGCAATCGGTACGTATTTTAGAGACGGGGAGATACTCGTCGGGAGAGACGGTAGGACCTCTGGCGAGGCCCTCTCGCTCGCCTTGACGGCTGGCCTCATGAGTTCGGGCAGGAACGTGGCCGAGGCGGGGGTGGTGCCGACTCCTGCCCTCCAGTTCGGTGTGAAGAACTTGGGCTACAAAGGGGGGGTGATAATCACGGCGTCTCACAATCCCTCGGAATACAACGGGGTCAAGGTGGTGGGGCCGGATGGGGTCGAGATTCCCAGGCTGGATGAGCAGAAGGTCGAGAAGATATTTCACGACGGCTCTCAAAACCGCGCCAACTGGAAGGACGTCGGCACTGCAAGGGATGAGCCCTCAGCGATCAGGACATACCTTCAGGGAGTCCTCTCCAGGGTCAACACGAAGGCCATATCGGAGAGGAAGTTCGTCGTGGTCATGGACCCAGGGAACGGCGCGCAGTGTCTGGCCGCCCCGTTCCTACTTGACTCGCTCGGCTGCAAGCTAATCACGATAAACTCTGTCCTTGACGGGAGATTTCCTGGGAGGGGTCCCGAACCGATACCCGAATTGCTCGGCGACATGGTGGCTGCCGTGAAGGCCTCGAATGCGGATTTGGGTGTTGCGTACGACGGAGATGGAGATAGGGCGCTTTTCTGTGATGAAACCGGGAACGTCTACTGGGGAGACCAGTCGGGTTCGCTGTTGGCCGACTATCTTCTTGAGAGGAATCCCGGAGCAGCGGTCGTCACGCCGATAAGCTCGTCTCAGTCCATAGAAGCAGTCGCGAAGAAGAGAAACGCCAAAGTAATCAGGACACGAGTAGGAAGTGTCGATGTCTCGAGAACGATCATAGAAAGGAAGGCCTTCTTCGGCTTCGAAGAGAACGGAGGGTGCATATATCCCGCGCATCTTCCGGTCAGAGACGGCGCAATGACGACGGCCCTGATGCTCGAGTGTCTGGCCGTGAGGGGAATGTCATTCTCCCGAGCGATCTCCCACTCGGTCCCGAAGTTCTACCAGTCAAAGACCAAAGTGGAGGTCTCCTCACAGAACGTGAAGGGGATCATGAGGGCTGTTGAGAAGCAGTCGGATGGAAAGATGGAGAAGGTCGACGGTATCAAGGCTTGGCTCGACGAGCGCACCTGGGTGCTCGTGAGACCGAGTGGCACTGAACCGATAGTGAGGATATTCGCAGAGGCAGAGACGCAGGAGAGGGTCGAATCCGTGCTCAAGAAGTACGTGAAGATGGTGAAGCGCGCCTCATAGGCTAGGCGAAGTGCTTCCAGCCTCTCTTCTCTATCTCCCTTCCGCCGAGCATCTCAACTCTGCCCTTGCGGTCCGTCGTCTCCCCGATGACGACGAGCTCTGAGCCAAGAGACTTTGCAGCTTGACTGGCCTTCCCGATGAGCCTCTTCTCAATTGTTCCCACAATCTCGTACTCCTCACCCCCATGCAGAACCAGCTCTTCGAACGAGAGGTCATTGCGTTCCGCGAATCTCACGAGCTCGTCTCGGCAGGGTAACTCCTTCACCATGATTCCGACGCCACTCATGCTCGCAATGGTGTGCAGACAGATTGCCAGTCCGTCGCTGGAATCGATTGACGAGCTGAGATACTTCGAGAGCGCGACCCCCAATTGAGGCTTCGGCTTCGGCTCCAGGACGCTCTGAACAGCCTTCTTCTTGAAGGTCGGGTCGGCACTCGCACCATCCAGAATCCTGAGGCCGGAGGGCGAGTACCCGAAGTAGCCGGAGACAACGACGTACTGCCCAGTCTTGGCGCCGCTCCTAGGGACAAACTTCCTCGTAAAACCGAGCATGACACAATCCACGACCAGCTCGCTTGCCTCATTGGTGTCGCCCCCGAGGAGCTTGAGGTTCCACTCTGTGCTGGCGTCCTTGAACCCTTTCGAGAGTTGGACCACCGCTGGAACGTCTGTCTTCGAGACGAGCATGTCGCACTTCACCACCAGACTCCCCCGAGACAGTGGGACTAGAGCAACGTCGTCTCCGATCTCGGAATAGCCCCTCGGTAGTTTGTCCGCCGACCGGACAATCGTCTCGATGATAGCGTACTCATCCACCGTCAAGCACCGTCCCTTCTGGCCTTCTTCACGAAGGACTGTGCCAACTCCTCTGCTTCCTTCGCGGTGTGCGCCTCCGCTGAGATTCTCAAGATATCTTCGGTCCCAGATGCTCTGACGAGAACCCACGAGTTCTTGGTAGGCCTTATCTTCGCCCCATCGGTCTGGTCGGCGTTCCGATACTCTCGCTGCAGTCTCTTGATGATTCTCTCTGCCTTCGCCCGAGAGACTTCCAGTTTGATCCTGGATTGATGATAACTCTTGACCTCATCATAGATCTTGGCTCCCCTCTCCTTGAGCGCCTCTATGATCGTCACTGCGGCGACCATGGAGTCCCTGCAGTTGTTGAAGCTCGCATCGATAAGGCCGCCGCTGCTGCCCTCGCCTCCGAAGCGGGCGTTCTTCTCGATCATGGCCTTCAGAACGTTCGCTTCACCTACCTTGGATTCGTACGATCTTCCTCCGGCTTCCTCGACAACCTCCTGCACTGCCAGGGTGGTGTCTACAGACACAACGACGCTTTCGCTGGGGTTCTCAGACAACAATTGCTTCAGCGCCAGGGTGAGCATGAAATCGCCGCTCCTCTTGATGCCCTCGTTATCGACAATCACCAGCCTATCCCCGTCGCAGTCGAACGCCAAACCGATGTGCGCGTCTCGATCCACTACTACTTTGGTCAGCACCTCCAAATCGTCCGTCGTAGGGTCAACAGTTCTGCTGAAGACCGAAGGAGTGTCACCTATTGAGGTGACCTCACACCCGAGCCTCTGGAGTATTGTCGGGACGTGTCGAAAGGCGGCTCCTCCGTTGATGTCGAGGACGACCTTAACCCCGTCGCAGCTTCCCTCCCCATGCGCTCGAAGGATGTCTTCGTCGTACGAGAAGCGCTCAACTCGCTTCATTCTCCCCGAACTGGCCTCCTTGTGAGGTAACCTCTTCTTCTCCAGGATTCTTTCGAGCTCAACGTTCTGGATTCCACTCCCGTTCACCAAGAACTTCAGACCGTTCCATTCGGGCTCGTTATGCGACGCCGTTATGATTATCGCAGGTCTCTTCCGCAGCCTACTCTCACGAAAGACAGCGGGGGTTGAGATCACACCAAAATCAAGGACATCCATCCCCTCCCTCAGGACTGCGCTGGCTGCCGCCTTGCTGATGGCTGTCCCCGTGGTCCGGGTGTCCCTGGCGAGAAGGACCTGGGGTGAGTTGGTCAGGGCGGCAAAGTTCCTGCAGTATCGAATTATGTCAGGCGGCAACAAGTCCTGATTGAAGATTCCCCTGATGCCACTAATCGAAGCTAC
>JACPTA010000146.1 GCA_016193005.1 Nitrososphaerota archaeon
CAAGGTTTTCCCTCATAAATATCTACCGTTCAACTAATCAAAACGTCTCATAACATTTTTGATACTGTTAGAAGCAACCCGGGAAGAGATCAGCACTTTTCGCGATGATCGTTATTGACTTTTTTAATCCTCTCATGATGGCGTTGGCAAGATGCACCTCAACTTGGTGTGCAAGTTTGAATATTCGAGCGAAGTGACTTCCCATGAAGAGCTGCTCTGCTAGCGCATCAATCCTCCTTAGACGCATCATTTCATCAAAGATGATTTGGTGCTCCCACATTTTTCCGACTTGCCGTCTTGTAGAAAAGAAACCGCGATTTTCAATCAAAACCTGAATTTGCTTAATTCATCGATGCGCCAGGGATGTTGCTATGCAACTTAAGGAGCCGGTCACGATCCTGGATGAGAATAAGACCGGACAGGGCGATTCTTCTCAGGAGACTGAGACCGTAGTCGGATTCCAGGTAGAATCGACCATAGACAAAGTGAGGGTTGCAAGGCTCGCCCTTGGACATGGAAAAGTACCAAGACCGAGCTTTGACCTAGGCGCTGACCTTAAGGAATTGTCCAGGGAAGGTAACAAGCTGACAGTGAAGTACACACTCTACCTAGATACATTTCCAGCTGTTCAGCGTGTTGAACTGCAAGGTGTGGCCACGATCCGCTCGCCTCTGATAAGCTCACAAACCAACGATGTTGATGTTAGCGAGACGCTCTTGAGCGAAGTCGCGCTTGAAATCTTCAGGAACCACTACGACATAATGTACCTGCTCTTCGACTCGATGAGACTTCCTTTTCCATCGCCTTGGGTCGTCAAGAACGTCCACCTGGTGTGAAGGATCAGTCCAGGCAAGCAGACGCTCGCTAAACAAGCCGTGCGCGGAACGAGACCCCTCGTCTTACGCATCCTATCGGCTAGTTGAGATGCGGTCATCAAGGTACCACGTTGTCGAGATACACGTACCACGAGCGAGCGTCGCGCTGGACCGGGGAGAAGGTCACATCGTGCAACCCGAAGGGCAGCATCAAGCGTGGAAGGTGGTTCGAAGGTGATTGGAAGGCACTGCTTGCGTGCCATATGCGGCGGGGGAAGCCATTTTCGGGCATTCCAAGCGCAATTCTTGCCGTTTTCCAAAAGATTGAGGCCGAAAATCCTTCGTAAGGCCCTAGGAGAGATAAATAACGAATGGGGGCCATCAGGACTCCATGATTCGAAGGTCGAAGCTTGAGGTCTTCGGTGACATAATGAAAGTCGTCGCCCAAGAGGGAGAGATAAGGAGGACGAGGATAATGTACAAGGCAAACTTGGCGTGGAAAGTGTTGCGCGAAGCACTCGATGTCATGGAGAAGAAGGGGATCTTGAAGAGCGAGGAGAGGACAGCAGGCGTGTTTGTTACAATGACCCCGAACGGCTATGCCGCCTTGAGAAGGTTCGCCGACGTTGAGAATATCTTCCTACCCGAGTTCTCGACAGTCGAAAGCGATGCCTTCACCAGCAGGGTAACGGTCCTACGCTGAGACCCTGGTCGTCCCGTTTCTCGAACTCTGCGGGGAGGCAGCCGCCTCCGAGCTGACCTGTACCACCTTCAGCAGCGCCGGGGACGGGTAGGGAATCTTCAGTGATCCACATAGAAGGTAGAGAACGGCGTACACTTTTTCGTAGATTTTCATGAATATCGGTGGGGTTCCTTCTGACTCCTTTGCCAATAGCAGCTCGTCTATCTCCTGCTCCTCGCCCACGAGTGCGGCCGAACCCGCGACTGAGAGCCTCGCCACCGCCGGTTGGCTCTCCATGTCTATGCTGAACTTGAGGGAGATCTGGCCCTGGTTTCTCTCAGTCTCAGTTATGGTGGCGTTGACGTTGAAAGTTACCTCACTGGTTGGCTTGACATCCTCGGATAGACGAGTGCCTTCCACAGTCTTGACATAGACTTCGAGATCCACCAATTGCTATACCTAACTTCGAATTGAGTCAACCACGACTGGAGACATTGGATTTAAACATGATGGGTTTTGTTCCTTCTTTGTCAAAGAGTTGGAAGTTTGGTATGGATTTCACATCCATAATTGTTTAATTATCACGTATCAACGAATTGACGATGGAAAGCAACGATACTGCTCACAGGATTCTTACAACCAGGTCAGAAGGCCATGGAGGAAGACTTACCGTCAAGCTTTCCATGACGGCGAGGTCAGGAGAGCAGACGCTAAAGGAGAGATACAATGTTCTGAAGTACGACCTGGGCATGGGTTACGCCATGCCCGAGGGGCTGAGGTCACTTATCCCCAAGAACGTGCCCCCGTACGTCGACCAAGGAGAGAACTACGTCGAGAGGGTAATGAGGGCGCTCTTCTACTTCAAGCAGTGCTCCTTGATCGGACCGAGCGGAACTGGAAAGACGCACATCGTCTATCTTGTAGCGAAGATAGCCGGCATCCCGCTATGGGAGATAAATTGTGGTCTTCAGACTTCAGTCTACGACCTCTTCGGAAGATTTGTGGGTCTCGGCAAGGAGAACTGGGTCGACGGTCAGATCGTCTCGTGGTGCAGGTACGGTGGAATACTTTACCTTGACGAAGCAAACATGATGAAGCAAGACGTGGCGACGAAGATGAACCCGATCCTCGACACGAGGGGACACATGGTCCTCAACGAGAAGGACAACGAGATCATACCGAGGCACCCTTACGGGTATGTGATCATCAGCATGAACCCATACGCTGCCGAGTTCGCCGGAACGAAACCACTCAATGCGGCCTTCAGGCGGAGGATGAGCGTCTGGGTGGACTTCGACTACCTGAGCGTCGGAACCAAGGTTTCTGAGAATGAGGTAAAGCTGATCGCTGAAAGGACTAGATTACCACTGGCGATCGCCGAGAAGATGACCCGAGTAGCAGCCGAGATGCGAAAGCGCTACAAGAACGGCGACATACCTTACGCACCTTCGGTCGGTGATCTGGTCAACTGGGGGACATTGGTAGCTGACGGTCTCTCGCCGAGGGCGGCCGCTGAGGAGACGATCATCACGCTGACCTCCGACGACGCCGAAGTGCAGGGAACTGTCCGAAGAATAGTGAGCATGGTCCTGGGCACCGAGGACGAGGTAGGAGAGAAGGTTGAGACTTCTTGACCTGGCATGGGACACCGTCACGAACGTCGGTCAGAGAGATTACGACACTCTCCGACTAATTCTTGACGAGAAGCTCCCTAGTCCGATCCTTACGAGCGACAAGCGAGGCCTAGTCGTAAAGCTGCCGGTTCCGACCCCGGTCGACGAATCGACCTACAGCCTCCACGGACTGCAGATGGACACCAACGAACGTTCGTGGGCAGTTCTCTGGCGGCTCTTCAAGGCATCACTCTATCATGCCTCGCTGCACGCCGCATATTCTGACTTTGGCAAATACACTGCGTGGGCCAGAGGGAAAGACCTGAACACCGCCACGTACTCAGTTTCTCTGGTTGAGGACTTGAACGTGACCATCAGGGCCATGAAAAGATGGCCTGGGCTCATGAATGACTTGATGTACGCCAACTACATTTCGTCCCTCAGGGTCAGGGACGTGAACAGTCTTGAGAACCCTTCCCTAAGATTCGCCACCAAGCTCCTCATGAGTGTCTGGGGGGTCCATAGGGAGAGGAACAGCAAGACCGATGAGGACCTGGAGGTGCAAGCACTAGCCTCAACCTTGAGGTCAATCTCTGCTGATGCTGGCAAGAAGAAGGTCGATGTGGCAAGATCCATGCTCATCGAAGCGGCGCAGGATGCGTATGCCTCCGTCATCAAGCGGGGGCCTCTAACGGAAGTTCCATATTTTCCCCATACAGAAGCTCACGGTCCCAACAGCATATTCGTAAGCAGGGGTATCAGGGAACCCCCCGACTCGCGTCAGATTCTGTCGTCCGCTTACGCGGCAATCGGCCTCAAGCAAGAAGGAGAGGGCACGGACAAGAACACTCTGGACGACGCCATCGAAGCCTACCACAACATGATTACACGTAGAGATCAGCTGGCCAAAGTCCTCCAGCGCTACGAAGCGATAATATCGAAGACCAGGCTGGATGGGGTCGAGTTTCCAAACGAGGACTATAGCGTGTTTCTGCGCGTCCGCTCGGACCTTTCAGGTCCCATCCGGACAATAAGGGACCAGCTCAGGCTTGTCAAGAATGTCCTCGACGACGAATCGGGACACGAGAGCGGACAGGTCGACACCCAGGCCGCGATGCAAGTCGTTGCATCCGGGAAGATGAGGACTGATATCTTCCAGCGAGATGAGAACGTGAGCAAGGAAGAAGCTTGGGCCATCTTGCTTGACGACAGCAAGAGCATATCTTCGTTTTCGCACGAGGTGAAGGGGATAGCCACCTGCCTCTCAGAGGTGGCAAAGGAGCTCATCCCGAGGGACAACCAGTGGGCCGCCTATGCGTTCAACAGCTCACTCCAAATCATCAAGGATTTTGATGAGGGCTACTCGCTTGACACCAAGGCAAGGATTGGTGGCCTGGTCCACAGGCACGCAACTCTGTTGCCCGATGCGATGTCAACCTGCCACAAGATTCTCATGTCAAGACCAGTGGACCTGAGGATCCTCGTGGTGGTATCAGACGGATATCCGACTGGATACTTGGGTATCGAGAAGAACCTCGTATCAACGATCAAGGAGATATCGAAGACGGGCACACTCCTGATAGGGATTGGTGTTGACAGCACTGAGATTGCGGAGTACTTCGCCACCAACTGCGTTCTGGATAATCCCTATCACATGATGAAGTCGTTCGTAAAGTCTTACCTAGAACTATCGTCGCTCTTCTAGACTATCTTGAATCTTCCTTCAAAGGAGAAGGCAGAGGCCTTCTTCTCCTGGCTATCGACTATCAGTCTCTCGGGAACGCCGTTGCGGAGATAGAGGAGGTACACTGCGCCATCGGGTATGATGCTCCCCGAGGCTTCCTCGAACGACTTTAGAGATTCTGCGACACGCGCAAGCTTCTGCTTCATCTCCTCGTGAATCTGAAAGATCACTTCAGTAGTGCCGGTTCTGGGGTCGCTTGTGTTGAAGAGCATGCTGCCCATCTTCATCCAGCCTTTTGAGGTCAACCTGCCCTTCGCGTCCGACGGCTTGTCAGACTTCGCCTCCTTCCTGTCCTGCTTGGGGGGCTGTGGGTCTGCCCTGAGGAGCGAACCCAGTTTGTCCCCGTGCTGATCGATCTGCTTTTGGTAGTTTTCGATGAGACCCTTAATGTACCTCGAAACGTCCTCCTTGGAGTAGAACTTTACGATGGCAGAGACTAGCTCGACTCCAGCTTGTGTGAACAAACCCATCCCCGCCGACTCTATTCGTTCGTGAGGGAGCTGCGGATGAGGTCGTCCTCACTTGCATCCATGGCGTCGCGCTTGGATTGCTTCATGCTACTGCCAGCCTTCTTCATGTCCTTGAGAATCCTCTCAAGTATATCGACTCTTCCGCCTACCAGTTTCCGCTTCTCCGATATGATCTCCCTCAATGCCGGGGTCGCGTCCTGAACAACCGCAAGGATGTCCTGGGGCTTGAATTGCGTCAAGGGAAGGGAAAGCGTCGTACCGTCCTTGTCAGTCAAGACCACGACACCCTCTGAAACGAGAAACGCTGTCTTGAGGTTGCTTTGATAGGTGGACAGAAGGTTGACGTGAAGGGGTATTGCAACGTCTATCTGTGACTGCAGGAGCTTTATCGAATCTATAAGGCGTATGGAATAGGTACGTTCCATCTCGTCAAGCTCGGAAAGTTGAGCAACCTCACTCTGAACCTCCCTCAGACCCGCAGCGAACTTGTCAAAGGGGTTCTCAACCTCGTTCTTACTTTCAACCAAGCAAGATTCACGAAGTAGGGTGCGTACTTCGTTAAATAGCTTTGTGAATTGCTAATCCACATGGCTCAAGGTGAAAGAAATGCCAATTTCACGATCGCGGGTATGTTGTTCAATCCCACCACGTACACTAGCAAAATATCGGAGGCGATTAGGGCTACCAGCCCTGCGAACTTGACCAGCCTAATCTCGAAAACACGCTTCCCCGAAGGGTCACTGGCAAACACGGTGTAGAATAGTGGGATGGCGGGAAGGTACTTGAAGACGGTAGCTATCAGGAAGCCATGAAATTGGAGGCCGAACAAGATTGCAGCGATGGGGTTTAGCTCCCTGAAGTAGGCGCCTTTGTTCATGGCGAGCAGCGTCGAATAGACATCAAGAAAGTTCAGACAGATAAAAGCGATGTAGAGAGGCCAGAGCAAATTGTTCAGCGACTGAACGTTCAGCTCGCTGATGAACTTCCTGTCTCTCGTTTCTGCTTCCTTGAACCTAACCAAGAACCGATCAAGGCCTGACAACACTAGGTCACTTCACACATTGCCCGTTTGTATTCGAGAGAACAATATTTAAGCGAATATGGAAATTCTGTAAAGTCTATAGGACTGCATTTTGTAACGTACATGGATTAGGAATTCATGTCTGAATTCCACAACTCCTAATTAATCAGTTGGGTTCGAAGCTCCGAATGAAGATATCGCTTTTGCCTTTGGGAAAATTGAGTGTGGCGTACGAAGCATACCTCAGCTCCCTTGGGATATCAACGAGAAACTTTGTTCTGAAGGGAGAGCAAATGGATGTGCCCGATTTGTCTGTTCTTCGGAATCTTGGCGCTGTTGGTCGTTCCCAACATGGTACTAACCGGGGCTTCAATAGCCCCTCGGAGTTGAGGAAGCAGAGTCCGAAGCACTTGCCGAAACTCACCCCGGCTAGCCGAGAGATAGGTAAGAAGTGACTTGTTAGCGTCGACCTACATTACCAGCGGCCTTCGTGTTGAACCAAACCCTCTCACTGTTGAACGTGCCTCTGGAAAGCGCGTCCTTGTCGTCGTATGCGCTTTCAACGAGGAGAAAACCCTGTTCCCCTTGCTCAAAACGCTGAAAGGCAGAGACGTGCTTGTCATTAACGATGGTAGTACCGATGGAACAGCGATTGCAGAACGATTATAGTGTCATCGTGGAGATCGACGCTGACACACTGACCGATGATCGCTCGATCCAAACACTCGTTCAATCCTTGGAGCCCGCTGAAATGGGCGGAGCATCGGCAAGGCAGGTTCCTGTGGGGCCTCATAATGTCGCGTTTCACATTGACGAGCTCATCTGGGCGGTTCTCTCCGAAGCGAAAAAACTCCAGGTAGCGAGGTATGGCGTATCACACTTGGGTGCGGTAATGGTGGCATTCAAGCCTGAATCTGCAGCATCCGTGGAAGGGGCTGTAAACGATGACGAACAAATCGGCTTCTGTATCAGAATTAATGGTTACAAGACCAGATTCGTTGATCAGGCTATTGCTTATTTCGATGCCTCCGCCTCGATCGGACACATCATTCAGCGTCGGAAGAGGATGTATTTTGGTCACATGACTTACAAGAACAGCATCGCGCCGAGTATGCAGACCAAGATTGCTGCACCCGCACTCCTGAAGGCAATCCTCGGTAAGCCATCAAGATCCGCTTGGGCTTTGCCTGCTCTGTTTACGGAGGTGCTCTGTCGCCTCGCCGCGTGGCGTGACACCCGAAAGCGAACAGAACGGGGTACTTACGCGCGTTGGGTCACGACTTATGCGAAGAACAATACTCTCGCTATTCGCGGTGTAACCACTCGCTAGACTAATCCCCTCCTTCGTCTGCGTAACCTACTCACTTCCCGCCTATCTGTCGCAGACAGTTCCCTTGGCTGAACACAGTCAACTCTACAACCACTTCGGTGGATATTACACGAACCGGCTTCATTTCACGACTGAGCGTTGGCC
>JACPTA010000147.1 GCA_016193005.1 Nitrososphaerota archaeon
GTCGAAACTGTCTTCCAGAAGGGGAGATGGGAGGTTCGCGACCTTCCTGGGGAGAAACGGCTTGAGGTCTACCACAAGACAGCAGACCTCCTCGAGAGATACAGGGACGATGTTGCGGGTACGCTTGTCGTGAACGCCGGGAAGACGAGACCGGCCGCGGAGGGGGAGGTCAGGGCCTCGATTGAGAGGCTCAAGAGGAGTGACCTTGATACTAGAAGGATCCTCGGCGATTTCATTCCAGGTGACTGGAGTCTTGAGACTCTCGAAACGGAGGCAGTGGTCAGGAGAGAACCCATAGGAGTAGTCCTGGCTATCGTCCCATTCAATTATCCACTCTTTGACGCCGTCAACAAGCTTGTTTACTCGACGATAGTCGGGAATGCCATTATCATCAAGCCTGCTTCGAGCACGCCTCTCCCTGTGATTCTACTAGCGAGGATCCTTGAACTTGCAGGTTTCCCGAGACGAGGTCTCGCCGTGGTCACGATGCGCGGAAGCGACATGAACGACATTGTGAGTGATGACAGGATAAATGGAATCTCGCTAACCGGGAGCACTGAGACTGGTATCAGGCTCCTCAGATCTACGGGCATCAAACAGTTCGTGATGGAACTGGGCGGAGGCGACCCCGCCATCGTCTTGCATGATGCAGACATCTCTTGGGCAGCGAAGAGGATAGTAGTTGGGATAACAAGCTACGCGGGCCAGCGGTGCGACGCCATCAAGCTGATTCTCGCAGAGAAATCGATCTACGCGGAGCTAAAGCGGGGACTAGTATCAGAACTCAGAAAGGTCAAGGTAGGCGATCCGAGGGAGCCCTCCACGGTAATGGGTCCCCTGATAGACGAAGAGGCAGCGGACGAGGTTGTAAGGGGAGTTAAGGACTCGGTCGGGAACGGAGGAAAGGTTCTGGTAGGGGGAAGGAAGCTCAGGAAGAACTATGTCGAGCCGACGCTGGTCGAGATGTCGAAGGAGAGGATCGAGAAGACCGTTCTCTACAAGGATGAGGTCTTCGCTCCTGTCGCAATACTCACCGAGGTCGCCGACGTGGAGGAGGCGATACGACTAGCGAACGGCAGAAGGTACGGCTTGGACGCTTCGGTCTTCGGGAAAGACGTGAATGCGATCCGACGGCTGACCAGGATGCTCGATGTGGGGGCCATATACATCAACGACAGTCCCAGGCACGGGATTGGTTACTTTCCTTTCGGGGGTAGAAAGAATTCAGGAATTGGACGAGAGGGAATAGGATACACCCTTGATCACGTCACCTCCCACAAGTCCGTTGTATACAATTACAAAGGCACGGGCGTTTGGGAGTACCTCTAGGAACGAGAGTGACCCTGTTGGGTCGACTCGACCTTACCCATCCGTTCGGTAGTCGGTAGTAATGCCGTGGAAGGCGATGGAGAGGATTCTTGAGGTGACGAACGAGAGGACCAAGACCACCACGAATACTACCACCACGCCGAGCATCTCGATGCCGAGCTGTCCCAGAGCGGGAAATCCCCCTCCGAAGAGGAGTCCGTCTGGAAGATTGCCATTACCAGAGGCCGCCGCGAACGCGTGCTGTGTGAAGAAACCGATCATGGCGACTCCAAAGATCCCACCGAGAAGGTGACCAGGCAACAACCCGACAGGATCGGAGAACCATTTTGACCGGGAGAACCACCATTCACCCGCCACGAACAGTGGGCCGGCTATTAGACCCAGAATTGCGGCACTTCCCGGGCTGACGAACCCCGCAAGAGGAGTTATCACGATCAGGCCCATCAGGATTCCGTTGACTCCATAGACAAGGTCGGGGTGGCTCCTCGAAAAGAGATAGCGGAAGACCGTGACGGAGAAGAACCCGGCTGTTGCGGCCAGGAAGGTGGTTATCACGACGGTCATAGCGGACTCGTTGAATGCGAGAACGCTACCTGGATTGAAGCCGAACCAGCCTACGACAAGAAGCAAGATGGAGAGCGTGAGCCATCCTGGGCTCACCTTCAGCAGTACCTTCGGGCTCTCCTTGAGTCCCTTCTTCCGTTCTTCGCTCCAGATTTGGAGCAGGATTCCGATTCCTGCAGCTCCCGCTGCACCGTGAACAACTAGCCCGCCGGCAAAGTCCCTCATTCCCAGAACGAAGAGCCAGCCAGTCGGATTCCAGATCCAAGCTGCGGGAAGATTCCAGATGACGATGAAGTAAACGACCGCATATACAAGGAAGGCTCCGAGCTTCACCTTCTTCAGGGTTATGATCCCAACCAGCGCCAAGGTCACGGATGCGAAGGCCGCCTCGAAGAGAAAATATGTTCCGACGGTCAGTCCGCTTGCAAAGTAACTCTCCGTCATGGACCACCAGACTCCATTGAGAAGCCCTGGAACATCGGGGGAGAATCCCCCGAGGAATAGCCCGTTGTAGAGGGGATCACCAATGATCCCGTAAATGGTGGGAGCGAAGGCGGTGTTGAACCCTACGAGCGCCATGAAGAAAATAGCCAGGCTCGCTATCGAGGCGGTCTTGAGGAGGCTGACTGGAAAATCCTCCCCAAGCTCTCCTACTTCGAGGAAACCGACCGCTATCGTCATCATGAAGACGAGAACGGCGCAGATTAACACCCAGAGATTGTTGATCAGCAGCACTGGCTCGAGCAAGTTCGCTTGGGCGTCAAGGTAATTCTGACTTGATATAAAAATTCGATAGATTAGAGCAGATTCACGAAGGTATTCGCCATCATATGCTATCGGAAAGGAGAGAATTTCATTTCAATCCGACCAGTTAAATCATCGCCTAACCTTCCGTCACTTCGGGTGGAAGCCTCTGGAATTCTGCCTCACTTGAAAGTCTCGTAAGCCGAGCAAGCTGACGTTGGCCACGCATTCGGAACCCCAGTGCCTTCGTCCTTCCCGGTTTGCAGTAGAACTCACTAGCTGCTTATCCTCTCAATGGTCCCGTCCTTTAGGAATATGGTCTTGTCGGCTTGTCCGAACATCTCTGGGGCGTGAGTTACTATCAAGAAGGTCTGCTTGTTTCTCTTATTCAGCTTGCGCATGAGTTCGATAATCTCCTCGGTGTTCTTGCTGTCGAGGTTGCCCGTCGGCTCATCCGCGAGGACAATGGAAGGCTGGTTGATCAGTGCCCTGGCTACTGCTGCGCGCTGCATCTGACCACCGGAGAGTTGCGAGCCACCCTGCTTCATCTGTCCATCGAGCCCGATCATTCTGAGCAGTTCGGCTGCTTCGCGCCTGAGTTTTTCCTTATTCGTCCCGTAGATTAGTCCGGGAAGCATGACATTCTCGATCAGGTTAAGCTCGGGCATGAGGTTGAAGAACTGGAAGACGAAACCAATCTTCTCATTTCTTAGACGAGTCCTTCTGGATTCCCGCAACGTACTTACGTCGACGCCATCGATAACAATACGACCGTCTGTAGGGGTATCCAGCAGACCGAGGAGGTTGAGGAGTGTAGACTTGCCTGAGCCTGATGGACCCGCGATTATGACGAACTCGCCCTTCTTGGCTTCGAAATTGACCCCGCACAGAGCCTCCACTGCTGAGCCGTTACCAGTGTAGACCTTTCTGATATTCTCTGCAATCAGCTCTGAACTAGAAATACCTCATCGCCTCCGCTGGCTTGTACCTACTCGCTCTCCAAGCTGGATACAAAGACGCGAGGAGGCTGATTATCATTCCTATTGCAATCGGGAAGATCAAGACGACGGGCGTGAACGTGATCACAAGTGGGAAACCGCCGAATATTGGGACATCATATGCCTGCAGGTAGAGTGTGGTCAGAGTGCCCGCGCTTCCACCTGCGGCAGCGCCTAGGCCGCCTATTATGGCTCCGTCGACAACGAATATCTCCAGGATCTCCGACTGTTGAATGCCTATCGCCCTGAGGACACCAACGTCTCTCGTCTTGCCCGTGACCATCATAGTCAGTATCGTGATTACTCCCATGGCCGAAGCGACCATTCCCGCGTAACCGATGAGGTTGATGAATCCCACAACCTGTTCGATGCTGGACTTGAAGCCGGCCGCCGCTTCGGCCACAACCTGGACTGTCAGCTTCGGAAATCGAGCTTGAACCCAACCCTTCACGACTTCGGCCTCGTTGGGATCCTTCAGTTTGACGACGAAAGATGTGCTGTGATTCTTCTGCACGCCTGTCATGTCACGCATGGTCCTGATGTTGATTATGGCTGATTCGTCGAATCCCGAAAACCCCGGATGATGAGATATTCCAACAACGAGGAGGTTCTTTACGTGCGCCGTTCCATCGGCTCCGAACATCTTCATTATCACAATCTCGCCTCGCTTGACTCCAAGATCGTTCGCAACGGTCGCTCCGAGAATCACAGCATTCTGGTAGAGAAGGCTCAAACTGCCGGAGATGAGCGTGCTGTTCATCTTGCTGGTACCGCCTTCGAGTACTGGGTCTATGCCGATGGTCTCAACTCTGTACTTTGATTTCACGCCCGAAATGGTGCTGAAGTTGATGTCAGAAGTAGCTATCAACCGAGGTGTCACTCCCTGGACTGCTGGATTGGAAGCGACGGTACGGACGAATTGGTAATCTGGTGTGGTGATTTGACCCCTGTTGTACGTTACCAGCAGGTCGCCGAATCTCAGGTCCGCTATGTCGCTGAGTACGCCAGTCTCGACTCCTCCGAAAACAGTGGTGGCGAAAATGTTGAGGAATATGGTGGCTGCAACTGCTCCCGCTGCCAGCGTTACACTCCCCTTTCGTTTGAAGAGGATCTTTCTCGCCAGGAGGAAGACGTGAGACGTGATCATGGCACCTTGTTCTTGCTTTCTACTACCTTGCTTTCCTCCTTCTTTTCACAAAAATAAACGTAGTTGTTTGAGCGACCATCCCTAACAGATTCCATTATTATCACATTAATTGAGATTTCTACGACAAAAGCATTGAGGCGAGCCGGATGAGGGCCCTGTAAGGGGCTACATGACCTTCTTCCCACCCCGCAACGTTCGTAGCGTTGGTTGGACAGAGAATGCGGAACATGAGTGGGCCGGAAGGGATTCGAACCCTTGGCCTCTCGGTCTCTTCCCATTGGGATATCAGCCGAGTGCTCTAGCCAAGCTGCTCTGTTGATTCAACTGAGCTACCGGCCCGCTGTCCACTCGAGCCTCTTGTGAGGTTATAATTGCTTTAGGAAAATTGGGGAAGAAGATAAGAACGGACAGAAATCTTCGGTTCGTGTGGGCGGATAGTTCAGCCTGGTATGATCCGTCTTACGGATACAGACGCCCGCCTTGCACGCGGGAGAGAGCGGTTACCGCTTCCCCGAGGCCGGGGGTTCAAATCCCCCTCCGTCCACGCTTTCCGCACAACCCTCATTGGATGTCCGACAATGTTCTCGTCACTTCACTTAGATGGTTCAATCGGCCAAACGACGCGATTCAGAAAACTTTTATCGCATCCGAAGCTCTGCTGCACAGCTTGTCTTTGGAAGAGAAGGTGAGCATGATAATGAGTAAAGAGATAGCAACCATAGGCCTCAACAAGACCGTGAAGGACGCGGCCGCAATGCTGGCCAAGAGGAGAAACGGGTGCGTTGTTGTCGTTCACAACGAGACGGTGACCGGAATAGTTACGGAGCAGGACGTTGTATCGAAGGTCACCGCCAACGGAGTAGACCCATCGAAGGTCCTGGTCAGGGACGTAATGTCTACTCCAGTGCTCTCAGTCAGGGACACATCGACGTTAAGGGAAGCTGCCGAGAAGATGAGCGAGTATGACATAAGGAGGCTCATCGTCGTTAATGATGTCGGTTCCCTGTCAGGCTTGATTTCAGCCGAAGATCTTGCACGATGGCTGGCAAAGCGAAGCAACTATGATGACGTTGCACTGAACGCTATTGCCCGACTGAAGCAGGAATCGCGGGAGGGGCCATATCGCTGATGCTAGTCAATTCTTAGCCTGACCCCCCGCCTCACGGAGGGTTGTTTTGCGAATGTTATCTCAAGGATGCCGTTGTTGTAGGTCGATTTCGCAGAATCGGGCTTTACTCCGTCCGGCAGCTCCAATTCCTTGTGATACTTTCTCTTCTCCGTGTTGACCGAGAGAGTCAACTTGTTATTGTCGAGCAGAACTGTAATCTCTTCCTTGCTGACGCCGGGAACCTCGGCGAGAACGCGGACCTCCTTATCCGTCTCGACTAGGTCTACCATAGGCTCCCTCTTGTCTGTGAGTTCATTCCATGGGGTCTTCCCACCCCTCTTCACGTTGCCGAACTCTCTTATGACCGGCTTTCCTTCCGGCCCTATCGTCATTGAGTAACCATAGACAATTGGTCCAATCTCCCTCTTCACGCTACCGTCAGAAAGCCTCTTCTCCCTAACGAGGTCCTTCGGTACTTGAGCTTCTATGTCCTTGAACTTCATGAACTCTCTCTCCATCTCTTTCATCATCTCGTCTATGTCAGGCATGGACCAGAATCCGAAAGGGTTTCTCTTCCGCCACTTTGAGTACCAATCGTCTTCCGACATTTCCTGACGCCCTTTCAAAATTGGCAGTCGATTAACTATTAAATTTTTTTGGAAAGGTTTTTACATGACGAATGTGTCCGCTTTCGCAGCTTCAGAGAAAATCTGTCATGTCGATGTACCTTCGAATCACACTGCTATTTGCAATCCTTACTCTGCTCTTGATGGGAATCGGCTTCGCAATAGGCCTCTACTTTGGTAATCCCCTCTCTTTCATGCTCTTTGGCCTGATTTTTGCCGTTATTCTCAACTTCGCGTCTTATTATTACAGCGACTCGCTGGTCGTCAGGATGAGCCGGGCTCGCATCATACAAGAGAGTGAGAACCCGACACTTTATGGCATCGTCCGTAGCGTGGCCCAAAAGGCAGGTATCCCGATGCCTAGGGTCGGTATCGTTGACTCTCCCCAGCCAAACGCCTTCGCAACTGGCAGGGGTCCGGAGCGAGCAGTGGTCGTCGCCACATCAAGCATCATTCGCAACCTGACTCCGCAGGAGCTGGAGGCCGTTATCGGCCATGAGATTGGACACGTGATTCACAGGGCCGTCCTGATTTCTAGCGTCGCGGCGACCCTAGCGGGTGTAATCTCGTATATTGGAACCATTGCGCTGTGGGCAATGATGTGGGGAGGATACGGTGGGAGGAACAGGGGGAACAGCGGCTCTGCGCTGCCTCTTCTAATCGCAGCGATACTAATACCGCTAGGTGCAACTTTCGTGCAACTGGGTATATCGAGGAGCGCGGAATACAACGCCGACGAGTACGGTGCAAAGCTGACTCGTGAGCCTGGCTATCTCATCTCCGCCCTCCGTAAGATCACTTCGAAGGTCAATGTTCAGTCCTTCGCGCCCCAGCACTCGAATGCCCCATCCCCTGCAACTGCCCCTTTGTGGATAGTAAACCCGTTCAAAGGTAATTCACTCGTCGAGCTCTTCTCAACACACCCTCCGACGGAGAAGAGGGTGGCTAGGCTGAAGAAGGTAGCGAGTGAAATGGGAATCTATGTGGGCTGACGACGTCTTCTAAATAGAAACCTCGCAAGCAGGAGGATGGCTCCCGTCTCGAGGAGCTCCGACGGAATCTCTTCTTTCTTTGGTACCTGGTCTGATACCGGCACTTCATGATGAACCGGGCTCAAGGTGGGGAAAATCTGAACTGGAAACAGCGGAGGGAGCATGCCAGAGTTAGTCGTCGGTTGGGGAGGAGGCGGGGGTGGTGCCTCCAATACCGGCGCGGAGGGCTGATGGGATTCGCGACTAGACTCCGTTGTCAAGATACTCCTTGGAGGCTCCCCCCTGGGTTCTGTCCTCACCCGCCTCCTACTGGCCAAAGCGGGAAGAAGGAGAAACACACCTATCAGGATCAGAGGAACGAAGCCCGAGGCTATGCCTGCGACCACGAGAATCATGGAGACTATCAGCAGGCCTCTGTTCATCTGAATGCTCTCTGTGTTCCGGATAGTTAAGCGTTATTGGAAGAAGCCCGAGCTCGCGTGCGATTTTCCTTCTCTGCTTGAGGCGGCATATGCATAATTTGGGACTGGTGGGCCGGCGCGGATTTGAACCGCGGACCTCCGAGCGATACTGCTCTTCGCCGTCTCCTGCTACCTGTGTCAGAGCCTAACTCCTTGGAGACGTCCTAGACCAGGCTAGACGACCGGCCCGCTCTTTGCGTCGGGGCAGCTACACCTTGCTTTTTATCTTTAGTCTGAAACTTCAGGATACAACCATTAGCTATCGAACGGGAGCATCAAATGTAGCGAAGGAGGATTCGCTCAC
>JACPTA010000101.1 GCA_016193005.1 Nitrososphaerota archaeon
GACAGGTACGCGGCCATCTCAAGCGACGGTGTCAAACCGAAGGTCTTGCATGTCCATCCGTTCCCGAGTAGGCCGAAGAACCTGTCGAGATTCCTGTTCTTCCGGATGGGAACGGCAAGCCTCCGACGCGGGTAGAGGCCGAGCTCCACGAAGAAGAAGCCCTTCGTCTTGAACGTCTTGAAGTTGCGAGGGACGTTGAACCTGACGGTCGTTCCATCGACCGTGTCCCCCTTCGATTTGGCGAGCCCTCTCGCGAGGGCGCAGACGACCTGCACGTTGAAACCAAACCTCTTCTTGGCCTCCCCGAGCAGCCTCGCTTGGAGGCGCGCGGCAGACTCCTTCGGCAGTTTTTTGGAGAGCATCCAGTTGGCGCAATCAGCAACTCTTTCGGAGAAACCCCTCAGAATGCAACGCTTGCGCCCCGTGGCCTCGGTCTGGAGGAGAATAGCACGATTCACGTCTTCCCAACCAGTAGCCTAGAAGACCCTGGAGCAATTTAAGCACCAATATGCCGCAATTCCTCCCCCCTGAAGAGAGCGTGCTTCTTTGCGGCTAAGTGAAACGACAACTCCGGCGAGAGTCGGGTGGTTTTGCCTAGGGTCAGGGTATCTGCTCTTCCGATTCGAACCCTTACGGGCGCGGACGCGCCTTACCTACCAGAATGGCCTTGTAGAGATGAACTTTAGCTTGGCTTCAAGGAGGGACTTGTAGAACTCGTCCTCGTCTTCCTTCATCTCGGCGAGGATTCTGGACGCCGTCTGGGGTCCGATGCCGTAGACCGCCTGGGCTATCACGGCTCTCCTTCCGTACGAGAGCACAAGGTCACCGGCCCTCCTGAGCTTCGAGAGCTCTTTGTTCTCATCAGAGTTCAGGGGTTCACGGCCGAGTTTCCTCCTGACGAGTTGGGTCTTGTCGTTCGAGGTCCAGAAGTTGGGCGTCAACAGTCCCGATCCGCACTTGGCACACTTCGGCTCCTCCTCCAACCCTCCGATGCTCGATTCTCCCATGTTCTCGCCGCACTTCATGCAAATGAGCTCGACGGTCGTTCCGTAGATGCTTACCTTCATCCTCTGAATTGTAGTCTTGGCAAGCGAGTCGGGAGCGACGAGCTCTGGGATGTCCATGTATCTGTACAAGATGTGATATGCAATAGGCGTCGGCCTCTCTCTTGACTGGAAGACCTCGAGCCCTATCGTACCCTTGCCTATCTCCAGCACCATCTCCTTCGCAGCGCGCATGTCTATCAGGTCCCTCCCTGTCTCCTGCAGGGCCTCTTCATAGACTGGCGTGCTCTCGAACCTGGTAGGGAGAGAGCATAGGTTTGGATGGGAGATATACTTCCCTCTCTTTATCGCGCCAAATCTCTCAGCTATAGTCTTCACTCTGTTGGGAAACGGAAAATTCCTCTGCACCGCTACCGCGTAGGTTCTCTCCAACTCTTCGGGGGAGATTGCAAAGATCTGCTTCGAAAGTGCACTGAGGTCGAGGTCTTCGGTCTCCTCGGTGAGCTCGAAGAGGATTCTGTAACCATCCATCCACCAGAGCCTGATGAGCCCTCTCTTCGAGAGAATCTCCTCTGCCACGTACCCGAATGCCCTGTTGACCTTTTCGCCGAAGCATGAATGGACTATCAGGTATTTCTGGAACCCTTCGACAAGGACAAGTTTGTCCGTGGGAACGGGCGCGTTGGTCCGCTTGTGCTCTGCGATCTCTTCAACAACCCTTCCCACCGACTCTTCATCAGCCGGGAGCTCCTTTCTCAGAGTCTGAACCGCATCTTCCATGCTATTCGAATCTAGGAGTTCGGAGATTCTCCCTCTGAGTCTCCCCGTCCTCTGCGCGAGGCCAAATGGAACGGGCAGCATCTCACCGTCCCATCCAGGAATCGCGGCGAGGGGGTCCTCCACCGAAGTGACGTAGATCTTTCGGTCGTCGGCTACCTTCTCTATCTGCCAGATTCTTCCCTTGAGTATGAAGTGAAGGCCGACCTTGGCTCGAAGGAGCACGAACTCCTCGCCCAATATTCCCACCCCCTGATTGTTTGCCACGTCAATCACCAGGTACCTCGTCTCATCCGGGATAGTGGAGAGGTTCTCGAAGTAATATTCCCTAGTCCCTCGCGTTCGCTTGAGGACCCTTCCTTCGACTCTGAGCTTCCTCAGCTCCTCTAGATATTTCACGACCCTCCAGAAGCTCTCTTCGGAGAGAGTATTGTACGGCGAGAGTTTCCTCAAGTCTCGCAGCAACGAGTCCGATTCCACCGTCTCGAAGTCCATCAGGTACCCGGCCACCTGATGAGCAAGCACGTCGAGGCTAGCCGAGTACGGCTCGGCCCGCTCCAATCTTCCTTCCTGAGCTTCAAGTATGGCCGCCGAGGACTCGAGGACATCGTCAGCGGAGACAGCTATTATGGCTCCCTCCGAGCGCCTGCCGACGCTGTGACCCGACCTCCCCACCCTTTGGATCAGGGCCGTAACCTGCCTCGGAGACATGTACTGGATCACGAGGTCGACAGAGCCGATGTCTATCCCGAGCTCCAGGGTGCTCGTGCAGACAAGCACCTTGAGCTGGCCGACCTTGAAGGCCTGTTCCACTCTCTCCCGCTCCTCCCTCGGCAGTGACCCGTGATGGACGCCAACGTCACTCCTCAGCCTCGAGAGCTTCTCCCCAAGCATCTCAGCCAGCGTCCGGCTATTCACGAATATGAGCGTAGAGTTATGCGAATCAAGGAGCTTGTTGATTGTCGAGAGCCTTGCTGCGAGGTCGATTGGTGAGAAGGTCGCCTTCGAGATAGGCGCATCATCCTGTTCAGGTGCCGGATATTCGACCGAATACCTGAATTCCTTAGGAGTGGGGGTTCTTACGACTGCGTGATTCCTCTTGCCGAAGATGAATTCCGCAGCCCTTTCTGGAGACCCAACGGTAGCTGAGAGTGCAACCAACTGAAACTCTCCCGCGACTCCCCTGAGCCTCTCCAGTCCAACGCATAGTTGAACGCCGCGCTTGCTCTCCGCCAGGTTGTGAAGCTCATCCACGACGACGGCTTTCAAAGCCTTGAGGTGAACCCTCATCCGCGATCCGGGCAAGATGGCCTGGAGTGTCTCTGGGGTGGTCACGAGCACGTCCGGAGGCTCCCTCGATTGCCTATTTCGTTGTGCCACGGGGGTATCTCCGTGCCTGATGTCGATCCTCAATCCGACGCTCGAGCACCAGTATTCGAGCCGCCTCAACATGTCCCTGTTCAGAGCCCTGAGTGGGGTTATGTACAGCAGTGAGATCCCCTGCCCGCGCCCCTCCTTGACAAGCCTGCTGAGGAGAGGGAGGAAGGCCGCCTCGGTCTTGCCTGAACCCGTGGGCGCAACTATCAGCATGCTCTCGCCCCTCGCAATCCTAGGGGATGCCTCCAGTTGGGGAGCCGTCGGCTCGGTGATTCCCGCTCTTCCGAGAAGCTCCTTCAGTGGTTGCACCAGATAGTCGAAGGCGCTCGTCTTCTCCAAGCCAGGTAATCTATTCAACGGACTCGAATCGGTCTTTTAAGCGATTACATTTCTCGCTCTCTGTCAGCGACTTTTCGATCGCGGCACTCTTTGCACTCACAAAGCCCGGCGAGATAGTCGAACGGATAGATTCCTGTCTGATGACCATCACTCCAACTGAACGCAATCGCGTACCGACCCACAAGGGTGTGGTTCACCACCCTGACGTCCTCAGGGATGCTTGCCCGAGTCGGCTGCATGTACAGCTCTCCCATGATCCCTCTTTCACCCTTGCACAAGGCGCAGGGGCACTCTGCACGGAGGCCCTTGTTTGTGTAGACGCTTCTGTGGCCATCGCTCCAAAGCACCCTCACCTCCTTCTCGTCCGACTGGATCTCCTTCGGTACAGGCATCTTGCTGTTCGCGACCTAGCTAAACTGTTTATAATTTGTTCGCTGGGGCTTGGAAGAGAGAATCGTGGTAAATCGGCCGAAACCTTTCCACCCCGTCATGCGTCGAGATTGTGGTTCACCGTTAGTCCACGGAAGGATGGAGCGAAGAGGGAATCAGAATCATCCGGTCAAAGGCTACCACAGTGACACAGTGAAGTTGCTGATGACAGACCAACGCTCATCAGAAGAGCGATTTCGATCTGGAGGCCGACCATGAAGATCATCATGGTGGGATTCGGTGTAGTCGGAAGGGCCCTGACCCGTCTGATTCAGACTCGGGCCATTGACCTCAATCGGAACCACGACATGAATGTCAAGATTACTGCGATTGCTGACAGCAAGAGCCTCGCGATAGACCGCGCGGGTCTGAAGTTAGGCAGGATTCTTTCGCTCAAAGAAAAGAAAGGTGTCGTGGGTCCAGGGACGGCAGAGGATACTCATTCCATCATCGAGGAGAGTGATGCAGACGTTGTGGTGGAACTTACGCCGACAGACCCCAGGACAGGTGAGCCGGGGCTCGAATACATGACTGCGGCGCTGAAAAGCGGCAAGCACGTCGTCACCGCGAATAAGGGCCCCTTGGTCACTGCCTATCCAAACCTGAGGAAGCTGGCGGACAAGAACGGGGTTCAATTGAAGTACAGTGCGGCCGTCGGAGGGGGGAATCCAGTGCTGGCGTTCGGAGAGATTTGCGCCAGCTCGGAACCTGTTACCAAAGTGGAGGCGATCCTGAATCGAACGTCGAACTACATACTGACTCAGATGGAGGAGGAGGGGATCGCGTTCGAGACCGCCCTGAGGGACGCGAGACGAATCGGACTGGCCGAGCCAGACCCTTCGCTCGACGTGGACGGCCTCGACCAAGCATGCAAGATTGTCATAGTTGCGAACCACGTAATGAAAAGAACTTCATACATCACTGACGTCAATCCGATTCAGAGCATCAGAGCCGTGAGTCCAGAACGCGTCGCCGAAGCGAGAAGACGGGGCAAGAAGATCAGAATGGTTGGGGTCGCAGACAAGACGCTCGAAGTCCGGCTAGTGGAACTGGACGAGCGCGACCCCTTCGCTATTCGCGGGAGTGCTGATGTAACAAGGTTCCATTGCGCTTTCTCCGGAGCGAAGATGGTCGCGAGTAGTGTGGGTGGGCCGTCGTACACCGCCGCCGGGTTGCTCAGGGACCTAGTCGAGGTTCAGAGTTCGACGAGATGAACCGTGGACGGTCACGCGGACGATAGCCTGTCGTAACGGACTTTCCCGCCCTTCATCACCATCAGAGGCCGCATGCGCTCCTTCGCCGTCTCCTTGTTCTTGTAGCTATCCTCAAAGAGGAACTCACCCCTCTCCAACTCGATGAGCACCAGGTCTGCGAACGCTCCAACCCTCACCGTTCCCACCTTGTCTTGCAGACCGAGGAACGTCGCGGGAATAGACGTAATCTTCTCCAAGACGCGGTTCATCGGCAGCCCTAGGTGCATGAATTTCGAGGCAGTGATGAAGAGGTCGAAGACGGGGCCGTTGA
>JACPTA010000102.1 GCA_016193005.1 Nitrososphaerota archaeon
CTCATTGATCACATTATCCTTCATTATCGCAGAAAGTACGTCCTCAAAATCCTCATCGAGCCGAAAGTACGTTCGAATGGACTCCTGATTTATCTCGTCGGTGCTGGAGATACACCTCAGAGAAGAGCCATCCTGCCTTATCTTGACAACACCACTATCAATCACACCGTACCACCAACCATCCTTGTACTCCCACCTGAAGACCTGACCGCTCTGGAGGATAATCGAGAGGTCGAAGGGGGTGTCGTGAAGGTTCAGGGTGAATTCTAAAGCTCAGTCACCCTCTTCAGCTATCAAACAACAGGATAACCGTTGACGAAATGGTTTAAGCCTATCTACGATAAGAAGCGTAATTCCCTTAGTAGACCATCTACAAGCTTAGCCAGTTGTATACGTGCTGTCGTTTCAAGTCAGTCAGCTTTATCGTATTGATTCGCTGCAAAAAACGAGCAATTTCACGCTTTCTATACAATCTTAGATGAAAAACGGTTTTCCTGTTCGCTCTTGGGTCACTTTGCATCGAATAGTGGCCGGTTATCCCTAGGGTGCGCTCCATGACCTCATTAAACACCCGTAGAATCTCCACTCGTGTGTTCGTGACGTCCAAGCATATCTCGGCGTCTTTCTGACGCGCTCCTTGATTACTTTTACACAGCCTTCGGCATCGAAGAACTCTTCCAGAAACTGAAAGCCATTTTCTGCATAACTGCCCCTGATTCCAATGTACTTCGAAAGTTTTCCAGGCATTCCCCTAAGCTCGTTCAGTAATCGAAACAGCCACTCGTCTCTTACCCTTACAAACCATATCCGATTGCCTCTATAGTAGTGCGCCTTGACAGGCTTTTACTGAAAATCTTTGATTCCTTGGCAGCAAATTTCTCTGCGAAGTTCCTGCTTCTGACGTCGAGCCCGACTAAGTACTCTTTCTGAGCGTTGAAGCTGTATCCATCGCCTAGCAGAGCTCCAATGACATACCACAGCTCTTTGCACCCGCGTTTTATCTGAGCACGCCTTGATGGAAGCGGAGCAAGCATGATCGACCAAGGGTAATGAGAATAAATCGACCACTATTTTGACTAAAAATGAGGGAGAAGGTCACTTTCGGACCTTCGAGAGCCTCGAGTCCACATCGGACCAGTTGGCCACGTTCCACCACGCATCTACATACTTCGCCCTGTCGTTCAGATACTGCAAATAGTAGCTATGTTCCCACACATCGAGCCCAAGAAGGATTGGAAGCTCCGCCAGATGCATGAAGTTCTGCTTCTCTATTTGGGTTATGACTAGCGTGTCGATTTCCTGATCGTAGAGAAGGAGTGCCCAACCAGAGCCCTCGACTGTCTTCGCAGCGTCGCTGAACTGTGCCTTGAACTTGTCAAACCCGCCAAAGTCCTGGCTTATCTTGTCCGAGAGCTTCCCTCCGGGCATACCACCTCCCTTTCCCGACGGCGCCATATTCGGCCAGAAGATTGCATGGAGTTTGTGACCGTCGATGTTGAAGCTAAGGTCTCTCAGGACAGCCCTGACATCAATCTGCAGCTGACCTGCCCTCGCCTTCTCCAACTTGTCGAGCGCTGCGTTCGCGCCATTGACGTAGGCCGCATGGTGCTTGTCATGATGGAGTGTCATGATCTGCTCAGATATGTGTGGCTCAAGCGCATTGTACTTGTACGGTAATTGTGGAAGAGTATAGGTCTTAGCCATGAGAACGGCTCCGACGGTAGGCTGTTAAAACTTTTCCTGTCTATCGTTTACTAATTCTCAGGAGTTGCTTTTCCAACTATCCGCGGCCCTGTTGCTTTATGTGCGCAACAACAAGGTCTTGAACCCGAATACAGGGAACCTCAAACTTCTCGCAGTATTCCGCAAGCTCGTTGTCCAAGGTTATCAGCGTTATCGTGCCACTCTTGGCGCTGAGGAATTTCATTATCTCCGGGTCTGTGATCTTTATGCGTGAGTCCTCAGTCCCGAGCATGGTCTTGTGGATGGTCTCGCAGTCGATTCCTTCCTTCTGTAGCTCCTTTGCGAGGCCGCTGAGGTGGGCGTCTGTCATGTACCTCAAACTCTGGACTTCCTCCCGTCCATAAATCTCAGTCTCGAATTCTGGACTGAGCCACTCTCGTTGAGGAGAAGGTACTTCCGGACATGAGCTTACCCGACGCTAGATTGTGAGAGAAGGCTTCTCCTTCCTTGCCTTGTTCCAGTCGTCCAGGAACCGCTTCAGACCAGCATCGGTCAGCGGGTGTTGAATCAGCTTCTCCATGATCTCTGGTGGCATCGTGGCGATGTTCGCACCCACCTTCGCAGCGTCGACGACGTGCTGGGGGTGCCTGATGCTGCCAACGAGGACTTCGGCCTTGAGCTTGTAGTTAGAGAAGATCTTGACAAGGTCCTCCACAACTTCCATGCCCCTGTGGCCGATGTCATCTAACCTGCCTATGAAAGGGCTGACGTAGGAGGCCCCGGCCTTCGCTGCGAGTAGTCCCTGATTTGCGGAGAAGACGAGAGTCACGTTCACGGGTATGCCGAGCGACGAGACTGTCTTTGTTGCACGGAGCCCCTCAGGAATGATTGGTATCTTCACCACCACATTTCCCGCGAGCCTTGAGAGATGTTTCGCCTCCTTCACCATGCCGTCATGGTCCGTACTCACGACCTCGGCACTAACAGGCCCTCTGACCTCCTTGCAGATCGCGATGATGAGATCTTCGAATTCGCCTTCTTCCTTGGACACGAGCGATGGGTTTGTGGTTATGCCGTCGACGATGCCCATCTGGTTGAACTTCCGAATCGAGGGTAAGTTGGCGGTGTCCAAGTAGAACTTCAAAGTCACACTTCAACCTCGTTCTTTGTATTTATCTCTTTTCGGCTCGCGAAGCTATGACCGCCTCTTCGATCTTATCTGCCGTCAGCCCGTACTTTACCATGAGCTCTGCTGCCTCGCCGCTTTCGCCGAAGGTGTCGTTCACCCCCACCCGCTTCACGGGAATGGGATAGCTCTCTGAGAGTACCTCGGTCACAGCCGATCCGAGACCCCCGAAGATGTTGTGCTCCTCAGCCGTCACGGCGAACCCGCAGGTCTTTCCGTACCCTGTTATCAGCTCCTCGTCTATTGGTTTGACGGTGTGCAGGTCTATCACCGCCACGCTCAGCCCCCCCTTATTCATGGACTCGGCAGCAACTAGAGCCTCCGGGACAAGTAGCCCACACGCGAAGATGACCGCGTCCTTGCCGTCCCTCAAGACGTTCCCCTTCCCAAGACGGTACTCCATCCCGTCCTCGTAGACCGTCGCAGAGTTTCCTCCTGAGATACCGCGCGATATTCTGACGTAAAAGGGACCTGGAATATCTGCTATCGCCTTGACAGTTGCTTTCGTTGCGACTGCGTCGGCAGGAACAACGACTCTCATCCTAGGAATGGCCCGCATGATTGCGATATCCTCGACTTGCTGGTGGGAAGCGCCGTCGGGCCCCACCGTGATTCCCCCGTGAGAACAGACAATCTTGACATCGAGGTTCGCGTAGGCGACGATGTTCCTTATCTGGTCGACACATTTTCCGGGCACGAAAATCGCGTAGGTTCCAGCGTACGCTATCTTGCCGGCGAAAGCGAAGCCTGCTGCCACTCCAATGAGGTTCTGTTCAGCGATTCCGACGTTGAAGAAACGGTCGGGATACTTTATTCCGAAGTTGGCGGACTTGATCGAGTCGGTCGTGTCGGCCCCGATTACCACTATGCGTGGATTTTCCGCTCCAAGCTCGACGAGAGCGTCTCCGTACGCGCTCCTCATGGAACCCGACTTCTCTAACATTGGCTCACCTTCGTCGCGCCGTTCGCGACAGTTCGTAGCTGCCTGATTGCCCCGACAGGGTCACTCTTCCCATAGACTGCAGCCCCTGCGACCAGCACGTTCGCTCCCCTCTTAACCAATTCTCCTGCGTTGTCAATCTCCACCCCGCCGTCGACTTCAAGATCCACTCGAACTCCTCTCTCACCCAACAGCCTGGCTATCCTCTCAAGCTTTGGCAGAACAGTCCGGTCAAGTGTCTGCCCGCTGAAACCTGGGTTGACGGCCATCACGATCACCGCATCGGGCTTGTCCAGCTTCTGCTTGGCCCATGAGGGAAGACTGGTCGAGGGCTTTAGAGCGAGACCTATCTTCTTCCGTCTTGAACGCAATGCGGAGTGGATGGAATCGAAAGCTCTTCCGGTGAGGACCTCCGCGTGGACGGTCAGTATGTCAGAGCCCGCCTCGACGAACTTGTCGAGGTACCGCAACGGTTCGTCGATCATCAGGTGAACGTCGAAGGGGAGGTCGCATTTGCGACGCAATGCCTCCACCGTCCCTGGCCCGAAGGTTATGTTAGGTGCGAAGTGGCCGTCTATCACGTCGAGATGGATCTGGTCGGCCCGCGCCTCGACGGCGTCCTCGACTGCTCCCTTGAGGTCCCC
>JACPTA010000103.1 GCA_016193005.1 Nitrososphaerota archaeon
ACTCGCGTCGTTCCCGAAGGAAGTCTGGACGGGTCTTAGGCCCGGGACTCCAGACGCGCTTCCCATCATCGGCTACGCTGAACCGTATCGCAACCTGATCGTCGCCACAGGCCACTATCATGAGGGATTCACCACCGCTCCGATCACGGGAGAGATAGTGCGGGACCTGATCGCCGACGGCAAAGCCGATCGAACCTACCTGAGCATGTACAGTCCAGGGAGATTCAACTGCTAGCCTGCTCAATTTACGAGGCTAGCCTGAAGAGCTCCTTTACCTTAGCACCTTGTTAGCCAAGAGAGAGTTCGGCTGGACTCCAGCAATTGTTAATTACCAAAAGCCTGTGACGACAAACGTGGCAAGCTCCACCTGCTCATGCTGCGGAACTGAGATGCGAATTGACGAGGATCCAAACCGAATCAAGCTCGTCTGCCCCTCTTGCCACATGACCGACGTCAGGCTGAAGAATTCGACCGCACACTAGAAGAAGTGGGCTATCTCTTCAGCGACCTGTACAGAAAGAAGACGACCAACACGCCCAAGGCGGCAATTCCTGCGAGCGAGAGCCTCCTCAGCAGCGTCAGGAAGAACTCCCCACCCGGCGGGAGAAGAAAGAACAGGACGACTACGGCAACGACCAGAAGGGCCGTATCCCCACGCGACAACTCTATCTCAGCTACGACATCCCTAGCCGAGCAATTAAGGATTCATGAAGGCCGCATGATCCGGAGAACGTCTCCAGCCTCTGGTCCATGGGACGTTCGTACCAAGGCGTTCTCACATACAAGCACCCTCTCAATTTTAATACCCACTTCAGAGAACCGCAATTCCACGGTGTTTCGTAAAGGTGGCACTTGATTACGGGCTCCTAGGAGTGGCAGGTGCTGCCATTGCCCTTGTCTACGCTGTCATCCTCATCGTGAACGTACGCTCTCATGACCCGGGTTCGCCAAGGATGAGAGAGATAGCAGATGCGGTGAGGCAGGGCGCGAGCGCCTTCCTCCGAAGGGAGTACAAGGTGATCGCTCCAATCGCGGTGATTGTCACCGCCCTCATCTACGTCTTCATAGATATTCCGCTAAAGACGAACGGCGCAACCGCGATCGGCTTCGCCGTCGGAGCTGCCCTCTCGGCGTTCGCGGGGTACGTCGGAATGGCCATAACTGTTCGAACGAGTTCGCGCGCTGCGCAGGCCGCGAAGAACGGGCTCGGGAGTGCGTTGACGTTGGCCTTCAGGGGGGGAGGGGTGATGGGCATGGCCGTGATTGGTTTCGGACTCCTCGGCGTCTCTCTATTCTACATCGCCTATGAGGGGGTTATCGGTTCCAACCCCGCCGTTATCGCCGGGCTGGGCTTCGGCTCGTCGCTGATCGCCATGTTCATGAGGGTCTCGGGAGGAATATTCACAAAGGCAGCGGACGTAGGGGCCGACATCGTCGGAAAGACTGAGGCGGGAATACCCGAGGACGACCCGCGCAACCCAGCTGTTATTGCCGACAACGTTGGCGACAACGTAGGTGACTGCGCGGGGATGGGGGCAGACGTCTACGAATCCTTCGTCGTGACTGCAATCGCTGCGATAATCCTAGGAGCACTGATCGGCTTGGACATCCAAGGGAGCAGCCTACCCGCCGAATTAGTCAGCGTCGTCTCGTCAAACCAGCTTCTTGTCTATCCGCTGCTTCTTGCAGTCGCCGGGATCATCGGCTCCATAATCGGCGGATTCTACATTCGAAAGTCGATAAGAACGAAACCAATGAACGCGCTGAACGTCGCGCTGGTCCTCGGAGCGATAATAACATTAGTAATCGACTTTGGCTTCACTCAGGCTCTCTTCGGAGGAACCGCTCTCGGATACGCGCTCTTCGGCAGCGTGATCGTTGGGGTGATTGTCGTCGTGGTAATCGAAAGGGTCGCGGACTACTTCACCTCCTACACCTACAAGCCCGTCCAAGGGGTGGCCGAGGCGAGTCAGACAAGCGCCGCCACGAACTTTCTCGCCGGGTTCTCAACCGGCCTCCAGAGCACGGCCCCATCTGCGCTGGTCTTGATAGTCGCGATCTTGGTCTCCTATTACCTCGGCTACTACGGGTCGGGTTCTAACATCCTCTTCGGGGTGTACAGCACGGCGATTGCGGCCATGGCAGAGCTCTCTCTCACCGGTATCATAATGTCGATCGACTCGTTCGGTCCTATCACGGACAACGCGAATGGCATTGTGGAGATGGCTGGGCTCGAGAGCAATGTCAGGGAAGTTACCGATGAGCTCGATGCGGTTGGGAACACGACCAAGGCGACGACGAAAGCCTTTGCGGTGATGTCCGCTGCACTAGCGGCCGTCTCGATATTCATGGCGTTTCAGAGCGAGGTAAACAGGCAGATTGGCACGCACAACCTCTTCAGCAGATACGGCCTCCTTCCAGGCGCCTCGCTGTCTTTCACGCTTACCGACCCTCTTGTGATAGTCGGACTCTTCATCGGCAGTCTCCTTCCTTTCTACTTCTCCAGCTTCCTCATTCGAGCGGTTGGGCGAGCCGCTTTCAAGATGGTGAACGAGGTGAGGAGGCAGTTCAAGGAGATTCCTGGAATAATGGAGGGAACGGCGAAGCCTGACTATGCCAGATGCGTAGATATCAGCACCAGCGCTGCCATCAGAGAGCTGGCTTCACCGGCTCTAGTCGCAGTAGCAACCCCGCTGGTGGTCGGGTTCGTGCTGGGGCCGCTGGCTCTAGGGGGCCTCCTCATAGGGAGCGTGGTATCCGGCGTATTTCTGGCCTTCATGATGACGAATGGCGGTGCCGCCTGGGACAACGCCAAGAAGTACATCGAACTCGGCCACTACGGAGGGAAGAACACTCCCGTCCACGCCGCTGCGGTCATGGGGGACACCGTTGGAGACCCGTTCAAAGACACGGCTGGACCAGCGATCAACTCTCTGATCAAGGTCCTGAACACGATCTCGATAGTCTTCGTCTCCGCCGTGGTACTATATGCGCTAATCGTCTAGAAGGGCCGCGCTTCAGTCGGAGCCGCGATTCATCTTCGTGTAAGCGTAGGACGCGACCAGCGGCAGGATTGTTGTGGCCTCCGCATACAGTGTAACCATCTTCGCGCGCTCCTTCACCTTCCCCCACGAAATCGCTTCACGCACGTTTGCGCCGCTCAGTGAGCCGTCGTACTCGACTGCGGTGGTTATGTAGCAGGCGTAGTCCAAACCGCCGTGGAAGAGATTCCACCAGAGGGTATGATGCTTGCTGATGCCTCCTCCGACTATCATCGCGCCGGTCCGCCTTGATTCGTAGACGATATCAGAGAGCCGCTTCTCATCTCTTATCACATCGACCTGAAAATCAGAGTGCCTGTTGGCGAAGAGCCATAGCTGTGACCCGACGGCTCCGTCCATCGGTCCAGGGATGAAGACAGGTACGCGCTTCTTCTGCGTCCAGTAGAGGAGGCTCTCCCGCGAGTTGGCCAACTTTCCCAGCTCCGAAGAGAGCGTCTCCGTGCTGATTCTATTTCTCCCCCTCTTGTAGAGCTTCTCGAGCCACGGTTGTAGCCTCCTCTCCAACGCCGGACCATAATCCTTCAGGGGAACCAGGATATTCCCGAGCCTGTGATATCCCTGCCTCTGCAGCTTGGCGTCGTCGAGCTCGAAGCTCCCGTGGTAGTAGCTCCCCCACGTTCTCGCCAGGTCGTGGTCCAGCGTGCCTGATGCCGTGATGATGACATCGACCATGCCGTTCCTCACCATATCGACCAATACGCCTCTGAGACCGGTGGCAACGAGCGCTGCTGGGAATGATAGAAACTTCCTGCAGCTCTTGTCGGAGACCATCGCATGCAAGATTCTGGCCGCTTCTCCCAGATTCTTCGCCATGAAGCCCCCTCCCTCGTACATCCTGTCCACCAGCCTCACGACATCGTCGGAGCGCTCCAGATGAATGTCTTTGACTTTGGCGAGCTTCATCTTGACCTTTCTAGACTTTGGACGTTCGCCCCGTCTGTTGTTAAACAGTTTGGCTACATGCTAGAGCAGTCGGGAAGACGTTGACACCCCCACCCCTGAAGGGCGTGGGATTCTTGCTTCTGGAGGCTTCATAGCCATTCGTTGTAGCTCCACCTCTTGAGCAATGGCTGTGCCATCAGCCTGCTACCGCTGGTTCCCTCTTCGGTGTGCTTAGGAATGCCTGGGAACCTGTTCACGGCTACCTTCATGGTGTTGACCGCCCCGTTGACGTCCGCGTTGACCGACCGGCGCGCCTCCCTGGTGACCATCAGGCAGCGCTCTATCCTGCCGTTGTGCCGCCTCGCGCAGAGGCAGCAAGTCTTCGACGTGTCCCGCTCGGAGACCTTCGTGATAGCGATACCGCACTCATCCCCGAGTTCATAGATTCGCCCGGACATCATGTTGAAGACCCAGAAGTTGTGGAGCTTCTGGTTGGCGGCGTCCCCGTGGTTCGCCTCGTCCCTGATGTGTGAGAGGTCTCCGATGATCAGTTCGCCCACATCGCTGGCCTCCAGGCGCTCGAAGATGTCTCTCAGCATAGAGTTGACTGCGTGCCCGAGCCTTCGTCGCCTCTTTCTGTAGGCTAGTCTGCTCTGTCTCTCGGCTATCTTCTTCGTTCGGTACACCCAGTCGCTCAGGACTGCACGGCCAGAGTAGATGACCGGCCTCTCGTTCTCGATGTACAGCGCGGCAAGGTTGCATATGCCCAGGTACAAGGAAGCCCTTTTGGAGCTTGTTCGACGCTGAGGTTGTTGAACCTCGATCGGAACATGTGCGTACCATTTGCCGGTGACTCTGTCCCTGACCATTTCCAGCCACCCTTGCTCGCCCACCCATAGCTGACCACAGCTGTACGCAATGCTGGTCTGCCTAGAGACTGAGATCGCGCTGTCGCTCATCCGCCACCCATCGTTCCTCACGTAGAAGCTTTTCAGTGTCCTCTTGCCGTCTTTCTTCCAGTAGCGCGGGGGTGAGAGTCTCCTGATGTGCGGCGGCAGCCGCCCCCTCTTCTTGAGGCGGAGGAGGGCCCAGAAGCTCTTCCACGACTCATCGAGCTTCTGGAGGAGCGCCTGCGCCTTGCACGTGCCTAGTTTTCTGAACGCGTCGGTGCCCTTCAACGACCTGCACTGTGAGGAGTACGATGGGACTTTTGCGTTCTCGAAGAATGCCTCGCGCCTCTCGTAGTTAGCGATGTTCCAGAGGGTGCTGGACGCTTCAGCGAGTTCCTGGAGTTTCTGTTCCTCCTCTGCGACGGGTCTGAGGAGGACCGTCGATGTCCTAGGCATGTTTTATCACGCGTGGTTGATATTTAACAGCCTCACCGACCAACCGATCCACAGCTGAAGCAAGCCTGTGGGCTTGCGTTCGGCATTTGGTCAGTTTCACCCCACTCACCCTCTCCGAACCAACTTCAAGCCATCGAGTGCGAACAAAAGGAGGTATGGCCTACGGCTGTGGCTATCCAGACAGATTAGACAACTAAGACGACTCGCACGCATGCTCACTTCAACGTTCTCAGACAGATGCATCGAGTGCTCGGGTAAGGTAATCGACCTTAACGACGAACTTGTCTGCACTTCCTGCGGTAGTGTGATGACGAAGGAGATTGTGGAGTCTTACGAGGAGAGGAGACCGCAGGCGATAGACTATACGAAGCATGCTCTTGGAAGTTACCTCGGCCCACTTGAGTACGGCTACGAAGAGAGGTTCTCGAGAGGATTCTCAAAATCCTCATCCACATTCAGGTACCTGAAGACAGTCTCAGACTATTCCTGCAGAGACGACAGTGCGTTATACACCTGCGCCAAGTTGATCGAGAGGGTCTGCGAGAGGCTCTCGATTCCGCGAACGGTGCTGGGTCAGTCCATAAGCATAGCAAAGAGCATGGTCGAGATGAAGAAGGTGAGGGGGGAGTTCACCGCTGCAGCCATCTCAGCGTTCTCGATAATAACGGCGTGCAAGATCTACGGAATAGTCAGCGTGGGCGTGAAGGAGGTCATCGAGGCTCACAGGGACCTCGGGCACAGGGTGAAGACGTCGACGATGATTCAGATGTCCATCGACTCTCCAATAAAATCGAGACCCAGAAGGGCCGAGGAGTACCTGAACAGGGCCATAGCCCGCCTCTCCTCGGATGAGCGGCTCGCCTCGAGTATCAGGGAGAGAGGCCTGAACTGGACCGTCTACTGCCACCAGCTCTTCGAGATTGCAAAAGAGATACTCACAGTGATAGACGGGTCGGCAAGGGGTGGTCACAGCCCGTACGCCCTAGCCGCCACAAGTGTTTATGCGGCGGAGGCGGTATCGGCGAAAGTTGAAACGCGAAGCAAATTCTTGACGCAGAGCGAGGTCGCTCAATGCGCCGGTGTGGCTGAGTATACGATCAGGGAACAGTATGGTGAGATTTTCAGGCCGCGCCTGGAGCGCATATGCGCCACAATCATAGAAAACCCGTCTCAGAGAGGTGCCACGCAAATCTACCCGCTACACCCTCTACCGAACTCTCTGACAACGTGATGGCGTAGTTCAACAACCAGCAGCCATCTACCCTGACGAACCAGTGGGATAGAACGAGAGAGAAGCCTTCCGAGTTGGCGGCCTGGGAGTACCTCTGGATTAACGCGTCAAGCGGTGCCTCCGGTGGCAGGCGGTTGCAGTAGACTCGAGACTGGTACGCGAGGTGAAGGTCCCGCAATAGCGAAAGGCAGAGGGAGAGCATCCTCGAAAGCGAAATGGGCAGATGAACGTAGTGGTGCTCGGTTCTCGTGTAGGATGGAAGCCCTCCCGATAGCTCGTTGAGGCTGACCCCAATCTCCAGGTTGAGCGAACCGGGAAGAAATCCGTCAAAGGGGCGGAGCAACGTCAGATTGTCGCGTTCAGAACCTGAGCTGACGACAACTGCCTCCATCGTGAGGTTGTACTGGACCGCATGGATGCTGCCCGAGTAGCGCGATGCGGAGGTCAGGGAAGAACTGTACGCGTCCCAAGACGAACAAGAGGGTGAATTCCGAACGAGTTCAGTTTGCACTCTATCGAGGGCGGAGTAGGCGCCCTGGGCCACCAGAAGCAGACCGATTTTGCCTTCGTCAGTTTCAAGCTTCGCCATGCTAGCCATCCAGAGCCTCTGGTTCTCAGCGTACAGGAGTGTGAGGTTGCTGATGAGCAGGGAAACGAAGACTGCAACCGAGACAAGCGTTGCCGCTACCCCCCTCATCTCGCCCATGCGTCGACCTCAACACTCCTTTCAGGGAGTAGAATGGTGAATTCGGAATGACCAGAGTAGCCACCCCTCTCAGGACTGGGATTACACGGTATTCCGTTGACCGCGATGTCAAGGGCCCTGCTCGGGTTGTTCCAGGTTGCAATTGACTCGCAGATCTGGGAGAGGTCGGAGGTAGCGAGATAGTGGAGGTCATGAGAAGTCAGATAGGAGAGCAGGGTAGCCGTAGCGAGCGAATCTGCGACAAGGGACTGTGTCTGTCTCCTCACATCGAGGGGGTTAAGGGTGATGATCACGGCGAGTGACAGGAGGGCGAAGGAGGTTGCTGCGGCGATGTCGATTATCCTCATGAAGGGTCTATCCTATGCGTGAGGTTACGAGCAGGAGACCGACTACAAAGAGGATCGTGAGGATAAAATACACCAGCCCCACCTCTACGTAAACGTCAGCCGCCCCGACTCTCCTCAATCGAGACACCACTGCCGAGAAGAGAGAGGGTGTAGTCCCTGCCCGGGACGAGTTTTACCTCCGGGAGCGTCCACCTTACCGTATCTACTACCACCAAGTTGTCGACCGATGCGGTTATGGAGCGGGCGTGGAGCGAAATGCTCAGCGCGCCATGGGGAGAGTAGAAGATGAACCTGGTCTTCATGCCTGGAAGGAGCGAGTCGACCTCCATCTTCAGGCCGTCCACAACTGAGCGTAGGGCGTGAGCCTCTGAAGAGACGTATACCTGGCTTAGGATCGGAGCGGTGAGAGCCAAGAACAGGCCAGTGGCGAAAAGATAGACTCCCGTGCCGAGTGCAGTAGAGAATGAGGCGGCCGGCACTATCCATCAACCCTGAGCATGAGAGTCCCGTGGTTCGGGATGAAGGTGAGGCTGTGCTGACCGTTCAGGGGCGGGGAGCTGAAGTTGCAGTGCCCGTTCAGAGCGGTAGAGTATGAGGCGTCGGGGGAAGATAATGAAAGGAGGTTAGCCCTGCACGTTATCGAGGCAGAATCGAGGCTGACAAAGATCGTCTGGCTGACATCGTTCAACAACGCAAGCTCAGCAGTGTTGGCAATCTGACTGAACTGCGAAGTCGTCGTCATCTGGCTGACAAGGGGGTAGTAACCCTGAAGGAGCACAAAGCCCGAGGCAGCCAAGCCTGAAGAGATCGTGAACGCCAGGATGTATTCTAGAACCTCGACCAAATTGGAGACCTAGTCAAGATTCGGACTCTCAATATAAGGGGCAACAAATTGGCGCTTTTCTAGTCTGACCTGGTTACAGAACGGCTTGGAAGCGGCACTGAAGAAGGCTCTCTTCGCCTTCGCGAGGAGGAAGGAGCAACAGCCGTTACAGGGCCCGCTGCTCATCGAGCTGCTTCAGCCCGTCGAAGGCGACCTGCTGGAAGGCTACTCTCAGGGTCCGTTCAAGCATGCGGTAAGGAGGCTAGAGGGAGTAACCTACTACGAAGTTGTTCCTGACCTCTCACCCGCGGAGTTCGAGGTTCTGAAGAGGACCGTTGCCCGAATCAGCGCCGGGCTTTGTCCCGAAGACGTCACCCCACTTAGCTTCGGGAAGCTGATCGAAGTCCTTGCACAAAGTGCGGCGGGAGAGATCGCCAAGATCAGGGACCCCACCAGACTGAGGGAGTTGGCCGCGCTCTCGGCGTACGAGGCCGTCGGGATGTCCACCTTCCTGGCCTTGGCCACCGACCGGTTCGTCACTGAGTTCTACGTTGACGCGCCTGACACCTTCGTCTATGTTGACCATTCGAGGCACGGAAGGTGCGAGAGCCGGATATGCTTGACAGAAAGAGAGAGGAAGGCCATCGAGACTCACATGGACACTTTCTCGGGATACACCCTTGATCTCTCAACCCCATCACTGAAGAACGAGATGGAGATACAGGGGTCGAGGCTTCGGGTCTCCCTCGACCTAGCTCCGCTGGCAGTCAACTCCTTCTCGCTCGACGTCAGGAAGCTGAGTGTATCGACACTCTCGCTCAGCGAGCTGATCGGGATGCGCGTGATCACGAACGAGGCCGCGGCCTTCTTGATCGCTTCGCTCGAGGCAGGCATGAACGTGACGATCGTCGGGCAGACAGGAACGGGAAAGACGACACTCCTCAACGCGCTCGATGAATCTCTAGATCCGAGGCTGCGAAGAATCTACATCGAGGACGCGGTCGAGACGAAGGATCTCCTCAAGCGGGGCTACCATCAGATGAAACTCAGGGTTGAACCGTTCGAGCGAGGAAGGGAGAGCTCCAGGACGAAGACGAGCGAGATTGTCAAGATACTCCACCGCTCACCTGACATAGTGATACTTGGCGAGATTCAGTCCGAAGAGCACAGCCTCGCCTTCTTTCACGCCCTCTCCTCGGGTGTGAGGGGGATGCAAACCTTCCACGCCTCTTCTCCGGAGCAGGCGATACGCCGTTGGGCTGAGAATCACGGGATATCCAAAACCAGCCTCTTGGACCTGGACATCATTGTCCAGATGTCAAGGCCTGCGAAGCTCGGTTCCAGAAGGATAGTGAACAGGGTCTGCCTGGTCGTCGACGAGGGGGGCGAACCAAGGCTCAGGGACATCTACGTGAGGGAGAGGGGGAACGAACTGCAGCGGGTGATCCCGTGGGAGAGAGCGCGCACGAAGAGGGAGTGGGCAGGTGTGGAGGAGAAGATTGCAGAGATTCAATCGCGCTACGGAAACGGGGAAGAGAAGGTAATGACGGGTTGAAGCTACCCAACTGGGACAGGTACGAGCTCAGCTACCGCAGGGTGGTTGCCTTCGCGTCTGGGTGCGGAGCGACGCTCGGAACCCTCGTCTATGTCATCACTCGAGAATCGCTCGGCGGGCTTGCGGTCAGCTTCTCTCTCCTGGCGGCGCTGGGCGTCGCGTATACGGTTCTCTCCGCACCACGAAGGGCGACAGAACGGGCAGCGCTCAATCAGGCCCGCGAGGCACCTACCCTCGCCTCGGCCGTATCGGTTCATCTAAAGACCATGCGATCTCGAAGCAGGACACTGCTAATGATCAGAGCCGAGGAGAGTGAGCTCTCCGTCCTTCTGAGGGAAGTCAGGAGACTGATACTGCTGGGGGTTGAACCGGCCCGGGCCCTGGGCGAGGCTAACATCAGGATACCCGCAGTATCCGTGAGGAGAATCTTGGCTCATGTCGCAGAGAAGACAGAGTCGGGGATCGAGGAAGAAGGAACAGAGTACTATGGGATCATCAAGCATTCGATGGAGGTTGGAGAGACCAAGACTCCGGTCTTCATCGCTGTCGCGTTCTTTGCTCCAATCATGTTCGTCCTTTTCAGCGGGATGTCACACAACACGTCTCTGAGCACGGTCTTCCCCCTGATCTTCCTGGAGCTGGTGCTCCTGAACCTCGTCTTCTCGTTCTCCTCCAACGAAAGAGGGAGCGCACGATGAAGGACGACGAGTTCGTGAGGATTCAGAAGCTGAGGACGATCGTGGGTTACAGTGCGAGGGGGAGAGGAGTTGCGGGGGCCGTCCTCTCGACCTTCGCCTCGAGCGAGGAGCGCGAAGAGCGCGACGCCGCCCGGCGACTTCTTTTGGGGATACCGCTGGAGAAGGCCCTCAGCAAGGTCCTCTCCTCGGGCGGTGGAGCATGGGCGCTCCTGAAGTATCTGGCGACCGAGTCGAGGGTAAGCTCCATCGAGGCGAGCAAGAGGGCGGAGAAGCTCTCCTCCCACTTCGAACGCTGGGCTCAGCTCAAACGCGAGAGGCTGATGGAAGGACACGTCATTGAGATGAGGGCTCACATTCTCAGCACAGTGCTAGGCGCAGTGGTCTCGCTATTCTCCTCCCTTGCCCCACTCATCTCATCAATCCAGTTAGGACCCACGACCGGTCTTGGCTCCTCAGGTTCTCCCGGTTCCCTCCCTTTCCTGGGAATCGGCTTCTCCCTAGTCAGTTCGGTATTCCTCGGCCTCTACCTCTCTCCCAAGAGGGCCTACCTGGACCCCCTCTTGTCGACAATCTCGTACATCATCGTCCTCGCCGCGACTGCCCCACTCAACAGCTTCAGAAGCATGTTCCCTGTGGGCGGTTAAATAACTGGTTACGCTGCTTTCCTGATGTTAGAGAGAATATCTCCGAGACTCTACA
>JACPTA010000148.1 GCA_016193005.1 Nitrososphaerota archaeon
ACGGAGAGGCCCCTGTGCTGGGATGCCTGCCGAGCAGGAGGAAGGAGAAGGTGATGTGGAACCACTGCGTGAGGTATTACGGTTATTCCCCCGCAATCCAGACGTTGCTCCATCATGAATCTATGGAACGGAAGAGTGGTGGGGATGATAATGGAGGAGGGGGGATAACGGCGCTGCTCACAGCACCACCCGCTGTTACCTCATCTCGGATGGGGTTAAGCCACTCTCCGCAAGGAGTCACTGCAATCACAAGTGCAAACGGGCGAGCGGGCAGGGTCCATCCAAATCCTCACGCCAAGGAGGGAGATGGAGCAAGAGAGTATAGAGTTGGCTCTCAGCATCAAGGAATCGATGCGTCTCCGCCGGCTGCAATCAGGGAATGATACGAAAGAGACAGTTGGATAGGAACTCTATTGTTGAACATTTTTCCACAGAACAAGCTTGCCATCCTCAACCGAAAAGACGAGTATCTCCTCTGCCTTGAGCTTGAACCGCTCCCTGACCTCCTTCGGAACGGTGATCTGGAACTTGCTGCTTATCTTGCTTGTCCCCAAAATTTCTTTGGCCAAGCGTCCCTTGCAAGCAAAGAAAGTAAAGGCTTGATAAGTAAAGCCCAAGAAACCTTTACTTGTAAAGCATATAAAGCAAACACACGGAAGGTGAGGGCGTGACAGTTATAATGAAACTCTTCGAAACATTGGCAGAGGTGAAGACGCTCAAAGAGAGGCTTGTTCAGCTTTCAAACTTCAGACAGTCCAGCATTATTTACGATGCAGATTCGGAACCTGATTTCAAGTATGAGGAGTTGTCTCAACAGATAGACAATACCCTTGAGCGCATAACTGAACTGAAGCTTGCCGTCGAGGCGGCCAACCTCGCGCATACCGTGACGGTCGGAAGAGAGGAGATGCCCTTGGCGAAAGCGATACTGGAGTTGAGCAACATCCGCACGAAGCTTACCTACACCTCGAACCTGCTGAACCTCGAGAAGTCAGACATCTTCGGAAGGGTCCGCAGGACAAAGGAGGATGTGGTACAAAGATGGCAAAAGCCTCCGGCAGAGTTGCTTCAACTTCAGGGGGAGTACCAAATGCGAAAGAACCTTCTTGATGCAGCAATCCAAGAAGCCAATCACAGGGTGACAGTCACGGTTTAGGAAAGTCGGCATAGTGTGAGGAGGACGCCGGGGAGAAGTTGAGGAGAGCAACCACAACTGGAAGTGTTTCGGTCTTACAGCTCACAGCTTCTGCACCTCACCGGTCAGAGATGAAGTGTCACAGCTTCTTTTTCCAATACCGATCTCCAGTCCCTCTTCGTGTCACTAGCCGACCCTAAGAAACTCGCCAAATACCTCCGGTCTGATTCTTCAGCTCCAAAGAAGAAGAGCCGGTATCGACCGTCCCCGACGGGGCAATCCTCGGATCTTGCCCGCCGGGCAGGACAAAGCAAATCTGCCTGCCACGATGCGACTTACCTCTTCGAGGAAAAGGATTCTCTGCCTTGCCTGGGCTCCCTTCTGCACCGCTTGCACACTCTCCGTCTTATCCGTCCGACCGATGCGCCCCAATTAGCATAAGGCTATAACTATTTATAAATAAATAAAATATGGTGCTAATCATCATGAACGCAAGGGCCGTCGAAGCGCTCGTCGCGCTGCTCTCGGAGCAGAAGAGCACCAAAGAGTTGGCCAAGACCATCGGCGTGACCTACGTCAGGGCTAGCCAAATAGTGAGACAGCTCGTGCAGGAGGGCTTCGCTGTCAGGGAGGGAGGCACAGTTCGCTTGGCGGATACCGCCCACGCGACACTCTTCAAGAAGGTAGTAGCACGATTCGATCCGAAGAAGCTGCTGGCAGGTTCCATTGAAAAGGTGGCTATCGCCGTCCTGACTCCGCGAGCGATTGCGGGGATCGAGCGGCAGACTGGACTCTCTTACTGGACGATTCGGCGCTCTCTTGTGAGCTTGATGCAGATTGGGGCAGTGAAGGAAGATGACGGGAGGCACGGGCTCGTCGGTGATGAGGAACTGATGCTGTTCCTGAGGCTTCTGAACGAGAGGGAGCTACAGGCGCTGGTGGAACCCTACGCCGAGGTGGTATACGCGGGGGCGGACTGCCTGCTCAAGAAGGTGCCTCGGGAAAAGGACGCACGAGGGTCTCCTACCGCCTTCTCGGTCTTTTGGAGATACGGCGTCCACCTGAGGCCGATTTACCAATACCTGCTCCAGCCGGAGAAGAAGGGTCTCAAAGTCGAAGAGGTCCTGGTCCACGCGCTTGTCTTCTCCAGAAGCCCAGTCGAGATGACCGACTGCGCAATCTTCTACGCAAAGAACAGAGGCTCGATTGACTCCGGAGAGGCAAGGGAACTAGCCAAGAAGTTCGGCGTTCAAGACGCCCTTGCCGACCTGAAAGGCTACGTCTCGAACCTCGAGATTCCGAGACCCGGACTCTTCCTGCCCTGGGAGGAGTACGCGGAGAAGGCAAGACTGTACGACCTCTCTCCCGAGAGTCTCGTCCCGCAACCCGCCTATCCGGGTTTCGCCGAAGAGCTCGGCCGCAGGGTCCGAAAGGGTGTGGATGTCTATGTGTTCGGGGGTGAGGCGATGCGGATTAGAGGACTCAAGAGGGCGACGAAGGATACAGATATCGTTGTCGAAGACGCGTCAGACTTCCGCGCGCTCACCCACGCCCTTCGTTCCATGGGCTACCGAAGGCTCGGAGGTGACGAGACGACGAAGGCAGACGCAAAGTTGGACCCGTCGGGGATCTTCGTCAAAGAAGGCTCCCCCCGCGTCGACGTCTTCGTCAGGACCGTATGCGGCAAGTTCAGACTCTCCACATCCATGAAACGCAGAAGCGAATGCAAGAAACACGGAAGGCTGAGCTTTTGCGTAATGAGCAACGAGGACATCTTCCTCCTCAAGTCTGTCACGGACAGGGAGGGGGACATCTACGACATGATACAGTTGGCGAGAGCACCGAACTTTGAGTGGCGGAGCGTAGCGAATGAACTGTACGAGCAGGAACGAATAACCAAGGCCCGATTCTGCCTGGGCCTCCTTGATAGCGTTGAGATAATTCAGGAGAGGGAGAATATCAGGGCACCCTTCTACGACGCACTCGTAAATCACTGTATGGATCACGCGATACTTGACGCTGTGAGTCGATGGAAAGCGACGACCATGGCACAGATCAAGGAATTCGTCGACTATCCCGATTACAGGTTGAGAAGCCGAATCGAGAAGCTGATCAAGGAAGGAAGGCTGACAAGGAAGAAGAACGGAGAGTTGGTCACTCCCCCCAGCCCAGACTGATCATTCCGACCGTGCGGCTTCACCTTGGGCACTTCGGGACCTCGTCTCCAAGTTTTCGGTCCAATCGAGACTTCGCAGAGAAGGGTCGTACTCGACGTGGGTTTCGAGCGGAAGCCAAAACGCTTCAGCCATGGGTCAAGCGAGGTGGCCGTTAAATACTGTGCTCGACTGCGACGGCGTGCTTAGGACATCGACAGTCCTTCTCAGGCCTGCAGTTGAGGAAGAAAAGAGGCTTCGAGGGTTGGCAGAGGCAGATCCAACCGTTCTGAGTTTTGTAGTCATCTAGACCGCCCCACTCACTCTTCCTGTTTCACCTGCAGGCACCAGTCCTTGCGGACTTGTGACCTCCTGCCTCAGACAGGCGTTTAGCGTCTCCGGCGAACTGCCGGCGGCAGCGCGGCAAGACAAACTGCGCTCACCAATGCTCCAGCTCTAGGCCTTTGATTCGGGAGAAGTGCTCTCTGTTCCTGGTGACGAGCTTCAGGCCCCTCGTTCTGGCTATCGCGGCTATCATGACATCCCTGTAATCAACCATCTCGCCACGCGCCGCAAGTCCCGCCAGGGTCTCGCCCGCACTTTCAGACGACTCCTGGTCGAAGGGAAGGACGTCGAGCCGCTCCAGTAGCCTTCTTGTTCCTTCCACGTTACTCCTCTTCTGCGACCTGTAAGCACCATAGAATACCTCGAACGCGTTTACCGACGTGGTGGCGGCTCTGCCCCCGCTTTCAAGCTCCCGCATCTTCCTCCGCGCCTCTTCTTTTCCTCTCAGAATGGCTACGAGCAGGTCCGAGTCAAGACATTTCACTGACAACCCTCTCCCGTGTCCGCTTCCATCCTGCCGCGAGTTCTCTGCTGATCTTCGCCTCCTCCTCGTCCGACATGCTCCAGCTTCCGAAACAGTCGGACAGCCTGCCACTCCTCTCCGTCAGGCGCAGGATGGCCT
>JACPTA010000128.1 GCA_016193005.1 Nitrososphaerota archaeon
ATCTTGACGAGGAGACGGCAACTATTCGAAGTCTGGGGAACAATAAGATAGCTTGCGGCTACATCACCGAAGATCCGGAACACAATCATATTCTTCTCTGTTCGAATCGTGAAATGCCGATTATACTCGAACTCGACTAATTCGAAGCCTCCCCGTGGACCAAATATGTGTTGCCCGACCGATAACTCATTCAGCCCTGGTGTCAGAGTCTTGGGGCTTCGCCGTCCAATGTTGTCTATCAAGTCATAGCTATATGGGGCTACCCGCATCTGGCAAAGCCAGCGAAAGATGACCTCTGGGCGGGCTTGAATCGTGATCCCTCGATAATATGCCGCATCGGGATCTACAACATAACGATCACTTGGAAATGCTAATAGTTCTTCTTCGGTTTTGGTTCCCCATGTTACGGCCCAAGACATGATTCAGAATCCTCTGGCAGTGCAAGCAGGAGTATCAATTTTCCTATATACGCAATCCAAGCCAACATAGCTTCTACCACGGCAGCGCTGTTGCTGACCCTCAGAGGCTCGAACCCACGAATATTGAATCCACTTTTCATGACAAAAATGACTCGGGTCCCACCGGGCCCGCTATCATTTCAGACTGTGTGAGAATTAACGCTAGAAACGCGATAGCTACGATAATGGCAGATAATTACGTGAACTTTGGTTGATTATAATCATTCGGCTGCAGTTGTTTGTAATTATTTTCTCCGGTCAGAGTTTTCACAGTCTGATTTGCTAGCGGGCCCTTTTTCTCGACATCGGGTTGCGTTGTTGGAATTGTCATCATGTCAAATACTCGTCAAGATTGTATAAATGTACCAATGTAGCCTAAGAAAGAACTATCACAGGAAAGGAACAAGCGTATGTTTTGCGGCCACAGGTTCCCTACTAGTAAGTTCCTCAGACAAGAGTTCAGGTCGGAAGGGATTCACTCCACTCGACCAGTGGGTCCTTTTGTCGATAGCCCTAGGTGCGGGGCATAGGGGAGTTCCTACGTTTCAAGCAGCTCCGCCACTTTCATTGTGCGCCTTCTTTGCTGGAGACAAACCGCTTGCATCACAAATGCAATCAGACAGAGCCTTGCTCGAATGCCCAACAATCTGAATATGTGGCATACGGCCCTACCCCAGTTTTCTTGAGATTCAGGAGGGAAGCTTCAAACTCAAAAGGAACAAAATATTGGGTGATAGTGCATGATGCACGGGTGGGGACCAGAGGACTACCAGAGCAACAGACACATCCGAAAACTACTCGGTCTTGCGCGTGCGACCAAGAGAGATGTCTTTTATGACCTCGGATGCGGGCGAGGTCAGCTCTGTGTAGTCGCGGTCACGGAGTTTGGCGTGAAAAGGGCTGTCGGAATCGAGTTACACAGGGGCAGGGCTGCAAAAGCCGCTGCGTATGTTGAGAAACTGGGGTTATCCGACCGGATAGAAATAAGGAATGAGGATTTCATCGACTCGGATTTGCGTGACGCAACAATTGTTTATTGCGGCCAATATGAGGTGGAAGAGGATATCGCGCATTTCGGAAGCGAACTAAGAGCCGGCGCCAGATTTGTTACACTCTTCCTCCCTTTCATCGGAGTGGTACCAACGGCGGCGGATTACCCATTCTACATCATGGAGCTGCCTTTCAAGGAGACAAGAGACGTTTCTCTCTGGATTTCGAAGGTACTTTTCAGAAGAGCCACCATCGACGAACTCTATCGGGAGCTGGATACCGACAGAGAATATCGATATGACAAACGAACCTTCAAACGGATTATGAAAGAAAGATTCACAGATCTGTAACCAGTAAGCTTACAGAGTCCTATTGTGGCAAGAAGGTGCAATTCCTCGACCTTTTTTCAATCAGATAATCCAGAATCGCTTCAATCGATTCAGAAATTCCCTACAAATCGTAACACAGTTAGTTCCGATTTGTAGAACAGCAAGTTTATTCCCACCCTGACTCTTTCCATAAAGACCTAGCTTCTTTACTTGCCTTTCGTCAATACTCTACGTACCGGAAGAGAGGCAAATACCCCCGCCCCCTTTTTGGTTATCTGCGGACATCGTTGATAATCCGAAGGCTATTCGTCAGGGTCAGAAATGCGGAACTTTTGGACGACCTATTCTGCGAATGCTCCAGCCCTCAAGAAAGACAATTAACGCAACCGTAATTACGGAGAGACAGCTATGCCAACAGAAAAACAAGCTCACTGGAGAGAATTGCAGACGCTCAGGAGAAAGTACTTCAAAGCGAAGAGGGAAAACTCCGTAGCCCGCATGGAGGACTATGCCCAGCAGATCAATGACATTGAGGGGAAGTTGGGTCTTCAGAAGACCGAGTTTGAAACTCCCACCGAAACAAAAGATGAAGGACCGCCATAAAAAAATTTTTGGTAGACCACAGTACGCAATTCAATGAGTCTATATCTAGATGTTAACTTCCACGCGTACTTCGAAGGCGAAGAGCTGGACCGCCTACTGAATCTAAAGATGGTCGGAGCGGAGAAGGTCGAAGATGCCAGGCATAGCATTTCGGTGAAACTTCTTGAATGGCTCCGCCAAACGACATTTGACAAAATCCTTCATGAGACTAGGATGACGCTAGAGCAACATTACGAGAGAGGAATGACGGATGCAAGTCCAAAACGAAGCTATTTGCGTAAGTCCGAGTACGTCAAGCTCTCAATTCACAGAGCAAAAGAAGCCGAACCGTCAACAGGTTTCCTGACACCTGCTAAGGAGTATAGCATCATAAAGGACGGGTATGAAGACGTTTACTTTCCGTCTTACTATGTCGAGGTAGCAAACCGGTAGCCGGTAATTCCCAAGACTTCGGCCGAGAAGTGCGGGAGACAGATAGAGAGAATAAATGGCTAACGATAATTCAAAACGCAAGCAAACGGAGAGAAGAGAATGATTCGGACTCTATGCGCGAGTTTCCTGCTCATGCTTTGTTTACTTTCGCGACGATCATAAGCCCCTACAAAACAGCATCAACCGACAACTTCTCAGTGCCTTAATATCCTCTCCTCGTTACGCCCTCTAACCTTGGGAATCAAGCAGGACCTCGTGTACAAGATTGCCAAGAGATGGATTTCCGGCAGGGAGATGAGCGAGGCGCTCGAGACGGCGAAGGGCGTAAACAAGAAGGGAATAGGTGTGATTCTCAACTACCTCGGAGAGGACGTCACCGAAACCCCGGTGGCCGAGAGGCACGCGGAGGAGTACCTTAGGCTGCAGCGTGCCATTGCGGACAACAAGATGGACGGCTGCGTCTCGGCAAAACTGACCCAATTCGGGTTGAGCGTCGACGAGAAGCTAGCGATAGAGAAGACCGAGCTCTTGGCCAGGCAGGCGAAGTCTCTGAATCAAATGCTGTGGCTCGACATGGAGGGCTCGAAATTCACGGACAAGACGCTCGAGATCTATGAAGACATGTTTAGCAGGCATGACAATCTTGGCGTGGCCCTACAGGCCTACATGAAGAGGAGCGAGTCGGACCTGATGAAGCTGATTGCGAAAGGAGGAAAGATCAGGCTCGTCAAGGGCGCATACAGGGAACCTTCCGACCTGGTCTACAGGACGAGAAAGGAGGTCAGGGGAAACTTCACGAAGCTAATGAAGATCCTCTTCGAGAGGGGTAACAACTTCGCTGTCGCCACTCATGATTCGGTGCTTATCGATGGAGCGAGAGAACTCGCAAAGTCCCACCGTCCCACCTTCGAGTTCGAGATGCTGAAGGGGATAAGGGAAGAACTCAAGGCGGAACTCGTCGAAGAGGGCTACAGGATGGTCGATTACATTCCTTATGGCGACCAATGGTACGATTACTCAATGAGGAGGATAAGAGAGCATCCGAGCAACGTCTGGCTCCTGCTTCGTTCACTTCTCTAGCGGCTCATCGTTGGATTCCTCGCGACAAAGGGCAAGCTCCCCGCCGTAGATTCTGGAAATCTTTAATACGGTACTCGGGTCTCGAGTTCTGGAAAGCTTGGCGCTGGACCCTCTCGAATGGGTTTCGATTGCGGCGATAGGGATCGTGATCTTCATTTGGGGACCGACTAAGATTCCTGAAATTGCCCGCTCCATCGGCAGCGCAAGGAAGGCATTTGATGCTGCGTCGAAAGAGCTCCAAGCTATGTCGAAGGAGCTCAAGAATCCACTCAACATATTACCTGACGCGATCGAAGAGTCTAGAATGCCAGTGATTCCTCCATCGGCCAACGTAACGCCGGCAGCCGTGCCAGTCACTCCCTCTCCCGATTACGAGAAAGGCGCACCTGACAGAATTCTGATTGATAACGCGAGAGGACTCGGAATCTCAACTGAAGGGAAGACGAAGGAGCAAATCTCACAAGAGGTCCTCGCCAAGAGCAAGGGACCCGCCTAGCCCAGTCTCCTTCCTGCCGTATCGCGTGCATATCATGGTGGAATTACTTCGTATCATCTGCTCAAGTAGTATAGACTTCCATTTCGAAATATCGTGATACCAGTATCGTGTGTAAGGAAAAAACATGAGCACCGTAACGTCAGGACAAACCTATACCCCCGGTCAAACATGGGGAGCGCTCCGCAAGGCGTGGAAGGCCTACAAGATCGCTAAGGTCCAGCACGACATGGAAAGGTTGAAGGAGTACGCAGGTAGAATCAGGAACCTGCAGACTCAGCTAGGCGTACCTCAGACAAGCTTTCCAGATGTAGGACTGTAAGCGGGAAGACTCCTCTATTTTTTTATTTTCGCGCTAGAGCTGGAGGTCCCTATTCAGTTCGGCGAGCACCCGTCTCACGAAGTCCTCCGCAAGCTTCAGCGTGTTGGATATTACAGCGGCGTCCTTGTTATGCCCGTCTAAAACGTGGTAGAGCACCTTCTTCTTCTCGGGGGACATCTTGAGCCCCGCTATCACCTTGGAACCCTCCTTCATTGTGAGATGTCTCAGGTAGAGCAGCACCGACCTTTCGTCATCCAGAGCGAAGAGTCTCTTGTCTATCTCACCCACAAGAGTTCCCAAAGAACCAAGCCTGCTCTCTTCAGGGCGCTTGAGGGCGTCACGCATCCTCGGCATCAGGTCGTGAGCGGGGAACGAATGCTCCTGCCCCTCCTGGAGTGTGTCAAAGCTCATCACCCTGGCACGGAAGAGGTTGGGAGCAAAATCCACCGAGAGAGAAATGCTCTTGTTGAGCAGGTACTCTTTTCTGCGCGGCCCGTGCGGGCTGTCCTCCAGAAGTGATGCGACAACGCCCACATCCTCCATCGAGTCCAAGTGCTTCGCGACAAGTTGCTGGCTGAATCCAAGCTCCTTCGAAAGCTGGAGCTGATAGCTCGGCTCCTCGCTGAGACGCCTTATCAGTTTCCTCCTGATGGGGTTCTCTACGGTGAGCAGTATAGAATCAAGGTCTGGCTCTTCTACCGTTCTCATTTTTCCCCTTCACCAACTAACCCAGTAACCAACCACGCTATGGTGATAGATGCGCTTCCGAACTATAAATGCTTTCTCCAGAATCACACCGAATTTTTCATTTCTTGCCTCGTCCGTAGTGCCTCTTCAGGTACGGAATAATCTCCTTGCTGTACTTTCTGAAGACAAGGTCCTGGTTCTTGGCTAGGTTGCAGATGATTATCGACGTTGCGCCTGCGTCAAGGTATTGCTCGAACTTCTCAATGCACTGGTCGACGGTGCCAAAGGCGGTCGCCTCCTCCACGAGCCTTCTCGGAATTGAAGCGGCAAATTCATCGATTCTCTTCGATATTGACTCGTCGTTCCCGCTCATTCTCTGGACTGAGAGCTCTTCAGGAATTTCAATTCCCGCGCGCTTCTTGAGTATCTCTCGCTCCCACACAAGCATCGACCTTGCCACGCCCTCTACGCTCCTGTAAGCAGCCTCGGTGTCGTTCGACACGTCAGTATATACTGTAACGGCCACTTCGATGTCGTTCAATCTCCTTCCCACCCTTTCGGTGCCACGCTTGACATCTTCAAGATGCTCTTTCAGAGTCGACGGCGACTCCATCGCCATCGGGACCCATCCGGTCGCAATCTCTCCCACAAGTGTTCTCGTCTTCGGGCTGATTGCGCCGATGTATACAGGAGGATGGGGTTTCTGCACGGGTCTGACCTGCAGGTACGCGTTTGTGAGCCTGAAGATCTCCCCATCATAGTTCGAAGGTCTGGAAGGAGTCGCTGCCCAGAGAAGTTTCATCACCTCGACGGCCTCCTTGAGGCGGGTGAACGGTTTCTGGTACTCAATCCCGAAGGGCGCCAAGTTCATCACCTCACCCGCTCCAATCCCGACCGCCGCCCTTCCCCTTGTTAGCTGATCCTGCGTGGCCACCCACTGAGCTATCTCCACTGGATGCCTTCGGAGTGGGTCGGTGACGGCCGTTGACAATCGGATCCTCTTCGTCATCACGCCCAACGCGCTGAGGACTGCGTGCGCGTTGGGGTAAGGCGCTTGGGAGTTGGGTATCAAGGTATGATCGCCAACCTTCAGATGATCGTAGCCAAGACGGTCGAGCAGAACGCCGTACTTCAGGACATCATTGAGCTCGTACCTAGATGTGACGAGATGACACCCAAATTCGTTGAGTCGTCTCAATCTCTTGATGCGCGCGTGGAAATCCTCGTTTATTAATCAATCAATGCTTGGTTCGTCACTGAAGGCTCTCAATCCTTAAATCAGCGAGACAGGGTTTTCGGGGTGTTGGCTCGGCCGTACGCGAGCATGTATCTTCACCCGTGGGACGTTGTCGACGAGGGGCCGAGGAGGGTTCTCGAGAGGGTGAAGGCGGCAGGAATAAGGGCTCTCAACTTGTCGACGAGCTACCATTCAGGCAGGTACATCCTCCCCCACAACCCAAAGCGAAAGACCCACTTCGCAGAGGAAGGAGTAGTGTACTTCCAACCTAATCTGAACTTGTACAAGAGCACTATTCTGAAACCGCGAAGGAGTACGGAGTTCAAGAATGTCGATGTCCTCGACCTTCTCTTGGACAGCGCGCACGATTACAATGTCAAAGTTAACAGTTGGACCGTGACCTTTCACAATTCTGCCTTCGCAAAGGCTCACCCGGAGTTGGCGATCAGAGACGCCTTCGATGGCACGAATTACAACTATCTATGTCCGAACAACCCTCACGCAAGGAACTATCAGAGAGGCCTGATCAAGAACCTCGCCGAATACGAGCTCAATGCGATAATGCTTGAGGCATCCTGCTATCCTGCAAGCCTCTCCCACGGCGACCATCACGAGATGTTCGGCACTCAGGTGGAACCTCTCCCCTCTGAACTCATGACTGTCTGCTTTTGCCAACACTGCGTCAAGAGAGCTAGAAAGTCTGGTCTTGACCTCTTGGGAGCGAGGAAGCTCGTGAGGGAGGTAATCAACGCAAGCTTCGAGATGCCAACATACGTCCTTCGCAACACCCCGTTTGCAGAGACGATCCGAACATCGTATGTGCTCGCGACCGACCTCAGGCAGCTCAATGAGATCATCAAGTTCCAGAGGGAGGTCGTTGACGAGGTGTTCAGGGAAGCGCGGACTGCTCTAAAGGAGGCGAGGAGTAAGTCAAAACTTCACGTCATCGCGTTCGGCGGTTTCTCGGGTGAATACTCGTTCGGAAGAGGCTCTGAAGGGATGAACCTTCATTCATTGAGCGAGATAGTTGACGGTATAGACCTCGTGGCATATGTCACGGAGCCGGACTTGCTTTACTACATCGTTCGGTGGGTCAAGTTCGAGGTGGGGGATTGCCCCCTCTACGTGGCGCTCCGACCGAGCTACCCGACACTCTTTACACCCGAGGGGATAGCCGCGGAAATCAAGAACGCATTGGATGCAGGCGCTGCAGGAGTCGCATTCTACAATTACGGATGGACACCGCTCAGGAACTTTCGATGGATAAAGAAGGGATTGGACAGCGCGAGATCGGACTAGTGGTTCATGCCTCAGACTGGAATCGCTAGTCCTCCAACCCTTACTCCCGTCTTGGACATCTTGGCACCTGGATAATGCCGCATCAGGTGAGTGTAGCATATCTTCGCCTGCCTCACCTCCTCGTCAGCGTATCCGAGCATGGTGCTCAGCATGTGCTTTCCGGCCGGGTAGACATTCTGGCCGAGAGGGATGCTGAACTTCAGGTAGATTGGAGAGGCCACCCTGACCATCTCGGGGACTTCAAAGTGTCTGATGAAGCCGCCGTAGCCGGTGGGGACCGTTATGTAGACGTCAAGCGGAATCCCGATTACGCTCCTTATGGCTGCGAGCTGAGCGAGGCTGGGATCGGTTGCGACGTTCAGCGTTCCTGCCCCCAGCCTCTGCAGGAGGAGGGCAGACGCAGGGTTGCCG
>JACPTA010000129.1 GCA_016193005.1 Nitrososphaerota archaeon
CGAAGATGAATTGTGCCAGCACGCCAGTTACGACGCCCAGACCTGCCCTAATCCAGAATAACTTGTCAGAGATCGTCAGCAAGGCAGCTTCACCAAGAGGAGGTCATGACGAAGGTCGTTGAGATCAAGCCGTTTCTCCGTGTTAGTCTCCACGCTGAGTAGTGTATCCTTGATAAGGTTTCATCTGTCGTTACAAGCCACTTCGGCCGAGGGCCAAGGATAGTCTAGCTGGCAGCTAGCCGAATTCGTGCCCGTTATATGCAATATTCAATGCGTTATTCAGTTTGAGATTCTATAGAACCAGTTACGTGGCGCCTCTGTATGGCCTGAGGAGCTAGAAGTTCAAGAACATCACCGGGGGTGAAGAGCGAAGTACACGGTTAGAGCATTCATCGAAGGGAAGGATGAACGCTTGAATGAGATTTGTAGAGTATTCTCTTCGGTGGAGAGGGCTGCATACAACCTGCTGAGAGATGGGGAACGCGCAACGACCACCAAACGCGTCCTCCGCGATAGATACGGAATGAAGAACGCGAGGTGGCTCCAATCGGCGATGAACCAGGGCAGGGCCGTGATGGAGTCCCAGGAGGAAGGAATCATGTACAAAGTCGATCTATACGAGGAGAAGGTAAGGAACACGAGTGAGAAGATGGAGCGCCTCCACAACCCATTGAAGATTTTGGGGTGCAAAGCTAAGATCCAGAGATTACAAGCGAAGGTCAGGGAGTTGAAAGGTCAGCTCAAGGGACGGAGGCGCGAGGGGTTGAAGAAGGAATGGAGGGAGGCGAGGTCGAACCACTTCTTCTCAGTGGGGCAGGCGAACCAAAAAGGAAACGCTAACACAAGACTGTCGTACGACGAAGAAGGGTTCTATCTCGAGGTCAGGAACTGCTACGCCGACGACTTCAGGGTCAGGCTCGAAGTTCCCGAACATGCAGAGGAGAAACCGGGAATCTGGCAGGCAATCGGGCTACTGAAGGGCACCATCGACAGGGCGACATCGCTGAAGCTCGGAAGAAGGGACGAAGAAATCGTTGGAGGGCTTGCGTACTCCGTCAGGGTCATTCGCAGCGCGAAAGGATACCAGGTGCTCGTGTCTTTCGAGGTTGAAGAGCCCGGCGTCGAGTGGAACGCGAGGATAGCAGGCATCGACATCAACCCCGAGGGGATTGCCTGCACTATCGTAGCAAAGGACGGGAACTTCATCGCGACCAGGTTCTTCAGGGACAATCGTCTGGTATCGGCGTCGAAGAACAAGAGGAAGTGGGTGCTGGAGAACCTCATCAACAGGATGCTCAGGTGGTGCCTCCTCACACACAATTGCAACGCCGTCGCAATCGAGAAGCTCGGCCTCAAGGGGGCGTATGATTACGATTCCAAGACCAACTTCAAGGTCTCCAACTTCATGAGAAGGAAGATGCTTGCGGTTGTCAGACTGCACGCCCTCAAGATGAGGATGCTTTGCGTCGAGGTCAACCCGGCCTATTCGAGCATGGTCGCGATGGCGAAGTATGGGAAGCAGTTCGGCGGGTTCAACATGCACCAGCTCGCAGCTTTCGTGATAGGGAGGAGGGCGCTCGGGTATGGCGAAACGCATTTGCCTAAGAGCCTGCGTGAAACGCAGAAGGAGAGGAGGATGTGGAATCACTGCGCTAGCTATTACGGTTATCAGCCACAAGTCCAGACTTCGCCTCGTCGCGAACCTATGGAACGGAAGGGCGGCGGGGATGGCAATGGAGGAGGGCTGATAACAGAGCCGCTCAGAGCACGCCCCACCATCACCCCAGCAATGAGGTTAGGTCATGATGCTCCTGCGAATAGCCGCACGGGAGCTGTGTGTATCATCGCACCGTCACGAAGACGGGTGGGGAGCGTCCATCCAAACCGACACACCATCGGGGGAGATGGAGCTAGAGGGCATAGAGTTAACCCTCCTGATGGAAGGATACACCAGTCGGCAGTCGTCTTCAATGTTAGTGAAGACAATGCTATTCGCTAACTCTTAATGCGGACAAGAAGCAGCACTCCGGGACGAGTCAGATGAGCAGCAGAGCGTCGGCAAGAAGCATCGACATCTCAGGCCTTGAAGTAGCCGCCTTGGTTCGAGAGATCTCGGTGCAACTGGGGGGGAGCTATCTCTCGAACATCTATTCCGCGGGAGACGCTCAGCTGCTCACTTTTGGAAGGAGGGACGAAGAGAAGAGGCTCGTCATTTCGCCGCGGCTGGGCGCTTGGCTGACAAAGAGGCTCGCTCAACGCTCCAAGACGACGAAGTTCACCACATCGTTGAGGGGAGAACTGCTCAGGTCCAAACTCGACTCTGTTTCACAGCTGGACATGGATAGGGTGTTCCTGTTCGCCTTCTCGCATGGGACGAACAAGAAGGAGCTCGTGCTTGAGCTCATGCCACCAGGAAACATCATCCTGCTCGACGAGCGGCGGAAGACAATAGTTGCGCTTCGAGATGTGAGAAGCACCCAGAGAAAAGTCTCGAGAGGTGTGGTATATTCGCCACCAGCCCAGGTCAGGCTTTCTCCAGACCGAGTCGACCAAGAGACTCTGAAGTCGATGCTTGCCAAGGGAGGAAGTATGGGAAGGGCTCTCGGGAAGGGAATCTCGCTTCCAAGGAGATACATCGACGAAATCCTCAGGAGGTCAGGTCTAAGACAGGACGACCCGTCCCTTCAGAACGATGAGAAGGTGGGCGAGGTAGCAGGCGCGGTGAAGGCGATCATTGAGGAGACTGCAGACCCTCACCCGTGCGTTGTGAAGTTGAACGATGAAACTCACCTGATGGCCATCAGACCGACGACTGGCGAGGTCCTTCGAGAGGGCGCGACGCTCTCCGAGCTCTTGGATGAGACCGTGAGGACCGTCGTAACAGAGGGAGAGGTCCACGAGGAGACTTCAAGCGAGCGGAGAGAGGAAGAGTACCGTGTCACCCTCTCAAGACTCAACGTTCAGCTAGGCCAGCTGGAAGAGAACTCCAACAGGTTAAGAGAGCGCGCCAACCTCATCCGAAGTCGGACGTCTGCGCAAGGGGTGGTGGTAGACCTTGAGGGGGTGCGAGAGCTCATCCCACCAGAATCCCTCAAGAGGATTGAGCAAGAGAGCTCGCCAGCCGCAATCGCCTCGATACTCTTTGACCTGGCGAAGAGGAACGAATTCGAAGCCGTTAGGGTCAGCGAAGCTTCAGCAAGTGTCAGGAAGCGGATGGAAAGAGAGGTCAGGCTCGAGGCGAAAGGCCGGCCCAAGGAGCTAAGAGAACCTAGGAAACGGGAGTGGTACGAGAAGTTCAGGTGGTTCTATACATCACACGATGGGCTCGCAGTGGGCGGCAGGGATGCGCACTCCAACTCGATCCTGGTCAAGAGGCACCTCGAGCGGGACGATGTTGTTTACCACGCCGACCTCTTTGGTTCGCCCTTTTTCATCTTGAAGAGCGGGAGAGGGCAGACTGACGAAGAGGTGAAGGAGCTGGCGAAGGCCACCGTCGCATTCAGCAGCGGCTGGAAGACAGGTCTGGGGTCGGCTGATGCCTACTGGGTCAACAGCGACCAGGTGAGCAGTACCGCTCCGAGTGGAGAGTATCTGGCCAGGGGGAGCTTCATGATTCGGGGGAAGAAGAACTTCGTGAGCAAGAATATCATACAGATCTCCGTGGGCGTGGACCCTGATGGGAGGATAATCTCAGGACCAGAAGAAGCGGTAATGAAACACGCAGCCGCCTACCTCACGATCATCCCCTCAAGAGAGAAGACATCCGAGACCGCGAAGAAGATTCTCGCAGAGTTGAGGAAAGCTGTGGGCGACAGAATGACATTCGATGAAACTGTCGATGACGTGTTGCGAATGCTCCCATCTGGCGGCGGGAAGATCGTGAGGAGAAGGATAACGAGCTAGTCATCCCCATCTAGCATAAGGATAAAGCAAAACAGTAAAGACGTATTAATCGTCACTCGAAAGTTCGAAATGCCAGATGCCGGCCCCCTCTAGAGAGAGCTACCTTTTCCTGCCATCGTATACTCCTGAAGTGCTCTACTCGACATTCTTTGTCAGCGGCCTGATCATGCTATACGGACTGTACAGACACCTGCGAGGCTACGGTATCGGCTTTAGACAATTCTTCTCCCTGCTGTTCAAAGACCCTGGCGACAAGGTAAGACGATTCCTCAAGTTCGACCTCGGACAACGAAAAGTTCTCTCAGAAAAGGGAGGTGGGATAATGCACAGCGCAATATTTTACGGCTTCTTGATGCTCCTCGCCTACACGACACTGATATTCATCCAGACCGACATCCTGCCTCTCTTCACGTCGGCCGTCTTCCTGGAAGGAAGCTTCTACCTTGGTCTGGAGTTCTTGGGGGATTCGCTCGGGATCGCTTACGTTGTCGGTTTGGCGGTAGCACTCTATAGGAGGTACGTGATGAAGCCGGAGAAGCTCAAGACTGGAATCGATGACCACATTGTACTGACGATGCTCATCTGGATCGGGATATCTGGGTTCATCCTTGAATCATTCCGGTTTCTGGCACTCCCCACGGTGTGGGCGACCTTCTCTCCCGTAGGAGGTGCAATCTCCGGCGTGCTGACAAATGTTCAGGGGCTGAGTGTTGAGGCGCCAGTTGTCTACCAGATTCTTTGGTGGGCGCACATGCTCTCGGTCTTTGCGCTCGTCGCTATCACACCATACACCAAGCTTGTACACGTCTTCACATCTGGCTTCAATCTCGCCCTTGCAGAGAGGAAGCCGCTAGGGAGGCTGA
>JACPTA010000130.1 GCA_016193005.1 Nitrososphaerota archaeon
CGATTCTCATGCGAACTGCTCCAGGATTGACCACCCAAGTTCAACGGTCTTCCTCCGCTTCTCCTCGATTCGCGTCACGATGCCGTGTTTGCCTCCGGTTCTTGACGTGGCACGAACGGCGTCATCGAGTTTCTTGAAGATTCCGAGTATTTTCCTGTCGACGATGGAGACGTACTCGCCACGATGTTCTGAGAGGAGACGGGACTCCTCCCTTTGGTAAAGCTCGTTGTCCCTTCTCGCCTCCTCCTCAAGCGTAGCCCACTTCTCCAGGGAGACTCCACCCGCCGTCAACTTTACCCAGAGGTCGAGCGCGTTATTGACCGCCTCTCCCATCGTGATGCCAGTGAGTGCTGCCAGTGCCTGCAGTTTGCGGTAAAGCTTCTCGTCCACCTTCTTGACAGCGACGGTGCCCATTGAGATTCAACATCCTCAAATTGGTTACAAAGTTAACTAGTTAGACTAGATAACCAATTCCCGACAGCGGAACGCAGTCATGACAAAGCGAGGAAGGCGAGTACCCAAAGATGATGATGAAAATCGCGTGACTGTTCATCTGTAGCGCGCAAGACATGTGGGGATGTTCTTCGGCAGACACCAACGGCCGCGGGGTCGTTGCTCGCCAGTGGGTCGCCGATGTTGGCTAACAGTGGAGAATACGGACACATGGTTTTACCAAAGATTTAACTATTGGTAAATCATCATATACTAATATGCGGAGGCAAGAACTGGAACGGCTCAACGAGTGGTGGGGCACCAAGTCGGTAAGGGAGGAGCTCGCGCCGAGCTACCACAGGAAGCCATTCGACGACGCGCTCAGGCTTCTGGGCTACAGACAGGCCGTCATGCTGACCGGACTGAGGAGGGTCGGAAAGTCCACGATCCTCTACCAGCTGGTGAAGAGACTCCTGCGAGACGAGAAACCCTCAAGAATCCTATACTACTCATTCGAGGAAGGCGGAGAAAGCACCAGGGCCGTGATGGAGGCTTACGAGAGGGAGGTGCTGAAGAAGCCTCTGGATGAGGCGGGGAAAGTATACGTCTTCCTCGACGAGGTTCAGTATTCGGGCGACTGGCTCCCTACGGTGAAGAGGTACTACGACCTCTATCCCAAGCTCAAACTCTACCTCTCCGGGTCTTCGTCGCTCCTGATATCCGGGAGGGCCCTCGCGAGTCTGGCAGGGCGCTTCTTCTTCGTCGAGGTCTATCCGATGTCGTTCAGGGAGTTCGTCGAGGCGAGGGGAGCTCTACCGGCGGGAGGAGAGCCCTCGAGCAGGCTCGAACCCGTTTTCTTCGACTACCTGAGGAAGGCTGGCTTCCCCGAGCTGGTGACCTGGGAAGACGACGCGAGGATTGTCGAGTATGTGAGAAACTCCGTGGTCGACAGGGTGTTGTTGAGGGACCTTCCTGTCCTCTTCGGCCCGAGGGACACGCTCCTTCTTGGAAGGCTGTTGGCGGCGTTCGCATCCCGTCCGGGGAGCATGGCCAACCTGAACGAGCTGGCCGGGGAGTTCGGCGCAACCAGGATAACAGTAGCGAGATACCTGAAATCTCTGGAGACGTCGCTCCTGCTCAGGCCTCTGGGGAACTTCCGGCCGTCGACCCGCTCTTCATCCCGGAAGCTGAGGAAGTACTACCCCGCGACCACGTCGCTAATCAGGGCCGTATCAAGAGAAGCCTACGAGGCGGACACGGGGGGCGTGCTCGAAACGTACGTCGTGAACGCAGTGCGAGCGTCTCACTACTACAGGAAGGGGCAGGTCGAGATAGACGCCGTCCTGCACGGCGGGGAGACCGCGGTGGAAGTCAAGCAGATTCCCGACGCCAGGGATGCGTTGAAGCTGTCAAGGGCAGCTGCGAGCCTTGGTGCTAGGCGTAAGATGATCGTCGCATCCTCGGACTCGCGGCAGTTGAAGGGCGTGGAGGTCGTTCCCGCGTATGCCCTCGAATGGAAGATGGAGGAGAAGAAGAACCCGTGAAGGGACCTCCCATCTTGCATCCGCCAATCAATGAGGACAGCAACCGGTCCTTGTTTCCGACCCTTCACGAGCCCACTGATACCATTAGATTCCCACCGTGGATGGAGACGAACGTGCCAAGCTTGCAGAACGCAAGGGTTCTCGTTACCGGAGCAGGGGGATTTCTCGCGAGGCACACGATAACCTCGCGACAATAGCAGCGCCCATTCAGTGCGAGCAGAACCCCGACCGGGCATTCCTCACCAACGTCCAAAGTACGTTCAACGTCCTCAAGCTTGCGGCAAAGAAGGTGGCGGAACCTGATTTGATTTGTCACCGTAACCAAGCTCTGAGTTGTTAGATGGCCAGAATCATGGCCGGAACGCCTCCGCGACCTTCCGCAGCTCAGTGATTTCTAGATCGGTGCTGATCTGACGCATAACGTCCCATCTTATGCTTCGGCCGCAGCGCACGATAAGCTGTCTGAGGTCGGCTATGTCTTGCGATCTTCCGGCTCTATGTTTTGCCAGAATCAACCCCTCGAGACAAATCACCCTTATTTCCTTCTTGGCAAACATGACTGGAACTGAAGTCTTTAGAATCCAGTTTACCGGTATCTTGCCTACATCTCTGGTGTAGAAATCAACCTTGATTCCCCTTGGAGTATACCATGATGCGGTAGACCCTTCCTTCTTCCTGTACCCCAACGCGGTCAATCTACTCTCACTTGGCGGACCTGCCACGGCGAGATCGATGTCTCTTGTTCCTCTGAATCTTGCGTAATGGTTCACGGCTAGTACTCCAATGAATACCACTTCGCCGAGTTCCTCGGTGACCTTAACCGCCTCTCGCTCCAGGTTCAGGTGGGCCAAGTTCTTCTTTCACTTTAAGGACATCTTCTGACCTGAATGTTCCTCGTATATTCGGGTCTAACTCCTCACCGTGGGTTATCTCAATCGCGATGGCGTCTAGCGTACTCCTCCCTCCATACGCAATGCAATCAAGATACAGCCGCTGAAGTTCGTTCTGGCGAGGTCCCACCTGAGGCATGATGGCTACTCTTCCCCGCGCTCCTTCCCAGAATTTCCGGTCTCTCAACGTCGCTGCTGCTCGGTCAACGTCCTCCACGTACACGAAAAGCATGTGCGGCTTTTGGAGCCCTGTCAGCTCGTAGGCGCGATAATCCAGTGTGACCACGCCCCGCAGAATCTTCCGGGCGAGTCTTACGTCATTTTCGTTGTACGAGAGACCGAAGTATCGTGCTCGCTTCAGGGCTGCAAGTGATGGGAGTAAATATGGCCAAAGGTAGAACGGCTGGAAGAGACTCGAGCGGATCGTAAAATAGCCTTCTTTGACTTGTTCTGCGAATCCTACTTCGCGAAGTTCTTGCAGGATCCTGTACGCTGTAGCTCGGGATGCTGTTACTCTTCGTAGATCGTTTATGTGGTATGCGGGCTTTTCCCCTAGTGCTTGTGTTACTGCTAGTTCTGGCTTCAGCATGGAACGTCTGCGTCTAGAAGATTTTGTAACTATATAAGGATGTCTCACTATTGAGACGTGATTATATAATGACAAACTCCAATCGGTCGTCTGGGAGTTAGATGCACTGAACAAAGTCTCTTATCGGGCATACGGCCTCGAAGCAGCGAAGAAGCCCGCCGGCGCGATCTTCGATGATCCCGAGGAGGCGAGGGATTGTCTTCTGTCAACATCGAAGATGCCCAAGATGTTGAAGAGAAAATACTCAAGAGATGAAAAGAACCTCTCGGCCCTGTCGCAATCAGGTCACCTAACTGACCGTCGGACCAGTAAGAGAGGGAACGCTAACTCACAGAAACGGCGCTAGAACGCGTATGGTTCTGACCATTCGACCTGCGGTTGGAAAATAATAGGAGCCGGGGCGGTTAAATAATCGTTGTGAATTAGCTGGCGTGCAGAGTCCATCCACGGTGTTATTGGAGGCAGTTGAAGGCTACGAGAGGGAAGCGGCCGAACCTGGAAAAGCCTCAGCAGAACTGAGTAACATGGCGAACCATGAGAGGCGCGAATCGCTCCTCATCCACAAGACAATCCCTTCGTATGATGACCAATGCGAGTTCGATTTGGGTCTATTGTTGAACATTTTTCCACAGAACAAGCTTGCCATCCTCAGCCGAAAAGACGAGTATTTCCTCTGCCTTGAGCTTGAACCGCTCCCTGACCTCCTTCGGAACGGTGATCTGGAACTTGCTGCTTATCTTGCTTGTCCCCAAAATTTCTTTGGCCAAGCGTCCCTTGC
>JACPTA010000131.1 GCA_016193005.1 Nitrososphaerota archaeon
CCGGTTGAGCATTTGTCCATTATGCAAGATTGATTGAATTGAACACCCCATACGTCAAAGAATTGTCCCAGCGTGTAATTCCCAATTACTGCCGATTCGACGTGTATGACTCCAGAACTGTCGTGTGTATGTAGCGGGGCCATACCCGTCATACCGTACCGGTCTATGGAATGGTCCTTCCAGATGGCTGAGGTTATCCCGACATTTGCGGGTATCGCAACTTTATGATTATCGATGGAGATTTCGAGTCTTGGATGAATGTGCATAGCCATCTGCTGATTGTCGTTTGGTGGGGGCATCTGACCCAGAGAAGCAAAGACTCCGGAGTAGGCTAGGACAATTACCAGAACTGCGGCAACCAAGAAGAACGATACAATCCTGAGTGTTCTCCTTGCTCTGTATTTCGATCGATTACGATGCTTGAGCGCAGAATAGGTATGGAGGTCAACCGGGGAGGAATCACTTCCGCAGGTACTGGTCAAGTTTTCCTTCATCTGCCCGCGAGCGCTAATGCTCCTCCGACAATGCCTAGCACTGCTCCTGCTAGAAATCCACCCATACCCAGAATGCTTACCGATGAAAATATCACTATGACCAGACCCCAGGTATATCCTTCGTCAGGTCTACGCGCAAGCATTATTGCTCCTACTAGAACGATAGAGCCAGTTACAATACTGGTTGCGAACAATCCAATCATCATAGTTCCGACGCCAAAATTTCCCATCATTTCTTGCATCATCGACATCATACCCATGTTCTGACAGCAACTCATAATGCCCATCCACGCCAATGTGACTGCTCCACCTAACAGGATCAATACACCTCCTGCCAATGACAGAGGAAAGGCAATTTTGTTGCTACTCGACGCGCCTGACATGTGTATCATTTACTCGATTGTTGATCCCTTGGGTCTACCCAAGTACTGGGTTTTTTGTATATATCATTTTCTGACATATAGGGAAGTGAGCTTTGACAATCGAATCGAAGAAAAGATTAGTTAGATCCTTTAGCCCGTAACCCCTCCTCCAGTTCCCTCTCCGCCGCCCTGATTTCCCTGACGCTCCTTCTGAGACGCGTCGCAAACAGATAGTTCGATATATCGACATATAGGCAATCGTGACATACTGTCAGAAATATCCGCGGTACGAAGGAGAAGAGGTCAAAGGGGGCTACATTGGAATTCTTGAATGGGATACACGAACGAGAGATCTGTATTTCTATCTCAAGAAGGGTTCGTCGAAATGATTCGATAACTTCTTGTTAGAGGTCTTATTTGATATCAGGCAACGGCGCTCATTACTTGTCACAGAAACTATTTTTGGTCATGAAAGAAGGCCGGAACTGAGAATGGTTAGGACTAGGATCTTCATGTGTACTGACCTTCATGGGTCGGACCGCTGCTTTAGAAAGCTGACTAACGCTGCGCGATTGTACGAGGCCCGTGTGTTGGTCCTCGGTGGGGATATTACGGGCAAGGTTCTGGTTCCGGTCGTTAGACAACCCGACGGCACGTACAAATGTGATTATGGAGGCGAACATTTAGTTCTAAAATCGAATGACGAACTCGACAAGACGATAAATAACATCCGAGACTCAGGATACTATCCATACGTCACAGAGCCCAAAGAGGTGGAGGAGTTATCAGCAAAACCAGAACTTGTCCACCAGCTCTTCATTAAGCTCATGAAGGAAAGTCTGGAAGGCTGGCTCAAACTCGCGGAGGAGCGGTTGAAATCGCCCCTCAAAATTCGCTTGTTTATCTCTCCAGGCAATGATGACTACTTTGAGATTGACGAAGTACTAAACTCTTCCACTTTTGTCATCAATCCTGAGGAGAAGGTGGTGGACATTGACGGAGAGCACGAGATGATCACGCTCGGCTACACTAACCACACACCTTGGAACAGTCCAAGGGAGGTAGATGAAGAAGTGTTGGAGCAGAAGATAGAGAAAATGGCAAGTCAAGTGAAAGACATGAAAAAGGCTATCTTCAATCTTCATGTGCCTCCCATAGATACCCTGATAGATCAGGCTCCCAAACTGGACGCGAATTTCAAGCCAGTGGTCTCTGGTGGAACTTTGGTCATGATTTCAGCAGGCAGCTCTGCCGTGAGGAGCAGCATTGAGAAGTATCAACCTCTGGTAGGCATGCATGGTCACATTCACGAATCGCGGGGAACGGTAAAGATAGGAAGGACCATGTGTTTCAACCCTGGCAGCGAGTACAACTCTGGAATTCTCAGAGGTCTGTTATGCGATTTGGAGGGAGATTCGATGAAATCCTACCTGCTTACTTCCGGATGAAATAATCCTAGCTGGAGAATGAGCCTCGGGAGGGCTTCCCGGACCACGCATGTAGCACCTTCAGCATTCACACATGGATTGTTCGATCCCTCGACCTCCTGCTTACAAGGCAGGCGCTCTAACCAGGTTGAGCTACCGAGGCTTGTACGGGGGCACGATTAACTAGCCTTATCTCCTTTATCCTCCAGATTGTTCAGTATATCGTGGATCATAACTTTCAAAAAATGTTCGTATTCTTCATCGTCGAACTTTATCTCGTCCAACCGTTTTCCTTCCAAAGCGATTTTGTAGCTTAGGAGGTGATAACAGTATTCCTGCTTACCGCCAAGAACGCGAAAAAAATAGTCGCTGCAAGAACAATAGTTGCTCGCGGGGTCGATGAATTCGTCACCGCCCCTGCCGACAACTGAGTTGATTATCCGTCCACTCGGTCTGAAGACGTGTCTCTTGACAGAGTTCTGGAGAACCGTTTCGACGGCTTTCTTGAAGTTCCCCCGATACTTTGAATAGTGCGCGAAGAATGAAATGAACTCTTCATTCCCTGTACCTGGCAGATGTTATCACTCCAGTTAGGGCTTGATGTACTCCAAGAGTGAACCCTGATTAGCTAGACTCGTGAATCCGGATATTCTGACTCCAACCCGCCGTAATTCCTTGTCGAAGCCATCCAGTAGCTCCCCCAACAGAACATACACCAATTTTCGCAGAGTGTGCAAATCGTTAATGGGTACCTCTAACGTCCTGTTTCTAGTTCTGATTGAGAGGTCCGTGAGGATTCCGATAATCGCTATGGATCTAAAACCCACTCTCCTTTCGACGGACTTCTTCAACACATCTTCAATCATGGGAGCCAGTTGTTCGAAGATTTCCTGAGCATTCCTCGAATTTTGCTTGAGCGTGATTATTCTGCTTATCTGGGCCGCCTCTCCTCTCTCGGTTACCGGTTCTTCGTCAAGGCCGTTGGAAGACAGATGGAGGTACTGTGCCAGCTTCCTGTCGAACAACTCCTCCAGAAGTTCAAGCTTGGTAGTCGCGAGTTCGCCAATCGTCCTGATCTCTTTCCCACGCAATATTTCACTCGTCTTCGTTCCGACGCCGTAGAGTTTGTCGACCGACAGGCTTGACGAGAAGCTTTTGACATCCTCAGGCTTCACCAAGGTCAAGCCATCAGGTTTCTTGGAGTCCGATGCCAGTTTTGCAACGACTTTGTTCGGAGCGATTCCTATCGTGCAGGATAGACCTACATCCTGCAGTATGACTTGCTTAATGCTTCTGGCCACGACGGTAGCCGAGTCGAAACTCTCTCGTGACACCCTCGTGATATCAAAGAATGCCTCGTCGATGCCTGCCTGTTCGAGTGTGTCGACTCTTGGCTTGACTAGTTCCATCACTCTCTCAGAGACTTGGTCGTACTTCTCTTGCCTGACAGGTAGAAAAGCAGCCTCAATGCCGGCGAGTTTTCGCTTGGCTACCGCAATGGGCATGCCAGACTTCACTCCGCGCTCTCTGGCATTGTAATTCGCAGTGCTTACTACACCACTATCTTCTGACCTGTGAGAATAAACACAGATTATCACTGGTATTGTCTTGAGCGAGGGATTTTCTATCTCTTCAACCTGAGCGTAAAAATAGTCGAGGTCCAGATGGCCGATTACACGAGGCAAATATGCTCAACGTCCCTGTCTTTGATTTAAGTTGTTTCTGGTGGGGTCGGCCGCATCTTTGACCTATCACCTCAGAGGGTATCAGCGTCGTAACGATAATAGAAAAAGTGCAGGAAAGGAGTACGAGGAGCACGTGTCATAAATGGGCAGCGTGTATGAGATGCCTCAGCTGTATCTAGCTAGATAATCTTTGACTTGGGCAGGTCATGTGGAGGTTAGTAGCAAAGCCCAGTCTGCCTTTTCGCATGGTTTTATTAGCGGAGCCACTCGCTGGCGCGGGGAAATCGAAGGTGATCGTGGCGGTATTGGGCGGAGGCAAGATCGGTGAGGCTGTAGGGAAGAGCATCTCACAATCGAAAGGAGTCTCCAAGGTAATAATGACGAAACGCAATATCTCTACAATTCAACATCTTGCGTCCCCCAAACTGGAGATAACGATTGACAACCTCGAGGCCGCAAGAAAGGCTGACCTGATCATAATCTCGGTCAAGGCTGGAGATGCAAGGTCGTTGCTCAAGGGCATCTCAAGGTTCACATCGGGAAAGATCGTAATCTCTCTCATGGCGGCCATATCAATCAAGAACCTTCAATCTGCCCTTCCGCGCGCCAAGATTGTCAGGTCGATGCCAAACATAGCGGCAACTATTGGCGAGGCGATAACAGCTTACTCTCCAGCCCCTGGCCTGAGTAAGAAGGAGCTCGATGATGTCAAGTCTGTCCTTGGATGCTTTGGCGACTACATCCAAATCCCCGAGTCTCTGATGAATGCTGTCACTGCCCTCAGTGGGAGCGGACCCGCATATATCGCGACCTTGATTGAAGCGATGATAAGTGGTGGATTGATGGTGGGAATGCCCCGAGATGTCGCATTCAAACTCGTCACAAAGACATTGACGGGTACTGCAAACCTGCTCGAGCGGAAGAAGATGCATCCTGCAGAGCTGAGAGACACCGTAACAACTCCAGCTGGGACGACGATAGCCGGGATCTACGAGCTCGAAAGGGGTTCCTTCAGGACGAGCATCATGAACGCCGTAGATGCCGCGACGCGCGCTGCCGAGAAGGTTGCGAAGAAGTTCGAGGGTGAGGGATAACCAGAGAATATCGCGTGATGGTATTCGATTGAAAATTGGGGAAGCGCGATGAGGCGCTGACATCGCGGGTGGAGAATTTCTTGGAAATCTGAGCATCAAACTACACTGTTGCGATCCTGGCCGCTAGGCACTTCAACGCGAGAAGTCCTCTGCGAAGGCTGATCTGCTGACTTCCACGCGAGATAGCGATGTCGAAGATGGTAGACTTCTCGCTCCTGCTCAAAGCAAGAGATCAGGGGCTAAGGTGATCCCTTCATCCTCTTGGTACTCTGACTATCGCCTTATCGGGCGGCATGCTGTGACCTACTAGAAGCCTCTCTCGATTCAGGCTGTGACCTCGCTCAAAGGGACGACCTTCTGGTTATTCCCGTTTCCGAATCCCAGCGATCCCAGCGACTTCCTCTTCATGAGCTCCTGCTGCCGCAAAATCCAGCAATCACGCCGCCGTCTAACGACTAGGCATAGGCGACGGCTTCAGGTCTGCCCTTCCTGCGCTTTTCGAGAATCCTCCTTACCAGTTTGAGCAACTGATCGTTCGAATACTCGCGAGCAACCTCATCACATTCTTTCCCGGTCTCTTCCTCGACGGCCTTATCGATTCCGTCGTACTCTGGCAGGTGTGGGTTCAATAGAAGGTCTCTCCTGAGCCTACGCAAGAGCAGGTCGCTCATTTGTTCATTCGAAGTAGGAGTTGCTTATATCCCGTTCGTTGTATCGGGAAAATTTGCCACCCGAAATGGGAGACCCAACCAATCCAGACCGCTGTACCATCCCAATGAGCCTCCACCGCTCCGTGCCTTCGTCTCTCCTAGGTGAGGATTTTCCTAAGCTCTTTGTACCTGTGGCGTACAGTGACCTCCGTTACGCCGGCAGCCTTCACTAGGTCCTTCCGAGGTCTATCTTCTCCCTCGAGAGTAGACGCAACACTGCTTCGGTGAGAACGAGCTTCTCCGAGAGCCTCTCGATCTGTGTGACTGCCCGCCTACGGTCCCTGTCCGCGGCCTCGTAGACCTGGCTCCTAGTCTCCAGGGTTCTGGGCCTCTTGACTATCGCTTTCGATGGTGCTGAGAGCGACTTGCGACGCATCCTTGTTGACTCCCACCTTCACACTGGCAACTCTAGCTGCTCATGAGTATTGAATTATACCACTTGGTTTGTGTTTTTGGTTCTCTTCCAAGGGCTATACGGATGCCTTTCGGGCAGGGGCGAGAACTCGTCAATGTGAGTGATTTTGATGCCGTCGGTTGCGATGAATCATGACATTACACTGAGCGTGAGCGTAGATCTCACGTGTTTGAGCGTACGGATTCTGGAGAATATTATCTGCTTGAGGGACTGCTCCGACTCGGCCTCGACCTCGACCACTACGTCGTACACGCCGTAGACTTGGTAGACCCCGACGATGCCTTCGACTTTCTTGAGTTCTGACTGTAACTCAAGTTCTGAGCCGAGCTCGGTGTTAACGAGAACGAAAGCCTTTCTCATCGGGTACATTCTATATTCAGATGACGTAAATACTTTCGTCTGTAGCAAGAAAAGATAGAAAGAAGGAGCGTCAGAAACGAATAAAGGAAGGACTTGGTACACAGAGTCAGGTAACCTCACGATGTTGGTGTGCGAGTTGTGCGGACAACCAACGGTCAGACAGAATCCGAGGTTATGTGCCGAGTGCTACTACAGGTACTGGTATTGGCAGAAAAGAATGGCGTCCGTCACAAGACACGAAACGACAATCGGAAGTGTGGTGAGCTAAAGCCAATGAGGAAAGAGAAGCAAAAGGCAACAGAGAGCATGGCACTTGATGTTTACGAGAATTGGCTTGCGAAGCAGCCGGTCAGACACGTCAAGGGAAAGCCAAGTTTCATCAGCGCATCTGGAACCGAGGCGACTTCGTAACTAGGGCTAGAAGTCTTCCTCGTCAGACACGTCCGAAGCGCTATCCTCGAAGTCTGATTCGTAGTCTTCATCTTCCATTTCCTCATATTCCTGCGACATGTTGCCGATCGGACGCGTTCGAATTGCTCTTCTAAGGGTTGCAGACTTCTTCGTGTTGTCAATGGAAATTAACTCAACCGTATATCGGGATAAGAACCGTCGCATCGGATATGCGTACGCAGAATCTCTCCCAGAGGGGCTACAAGCTCATTAATGGCGTATGGATCTCGGAAGCCCCTGCTTTTCTATCTGGAAAGGAAAGATCCATCACGGCTATCAAATCGCATATCCGATAGTCATGATTGAGTTCCATTCACGATTTATCTAGGGGTAGGCCGCTCCTCAAGCTTCTCGTTCACGGTTTTGAGCAGTTCCTGCTGGTCGGTAGAGGCGGCGCCGAGCATTGACAGCATCTTGAGGCTGCACTCGATGGCAAAGCCGTGGAAGTGGTTGTTGAAGTAGCCGAAGACCTTCCAGTCCATCTTCGAATTCACTTCATCGGCACCGTCAGAGTCGAGCAACCTGAGAAATTCATCATTCCCGATGCCTGCTTCGGCCGTGACCTCCATCAGTAATCTCGGCTTTTTCGGAAAAAAGTTAATAACAGAAAACCGTCGCGATTGAGTCTGGTTTGCAAACAGTAGCCTCGCTGCAATCGGTTCTGCGCGGGTCGGTAGTAGTGCCCGAAAGCCCGGACTATAACGAGACGCGTAAGCTGTACAACGCGATGATTGACAAGAAGCCTGCGGTAATCGCGCGATGCAGGGACGTCGCTGACGTGATTTCTGCCATAAAGTTCGGACATGAGAACGACCTGACTGTCGCTGTCAGGGGGGGCGGCCACAATGGTGGGGGTCTCGGGAGTGTCGACAACGGTCTCGTGATAGATCTATCCTTGATGAGGGGTGTCCGCGTCGATCCTGTAACGCGGACTGCACAGGTGGCCGGAGGCGCTCAGTTCGGTGACGTCGACCATGCGACCCATACGTTCGGTCTCGCCGTCCCCGCGGGGATAATATCCACGACGGGCGTCGGGGGACTGACGCTAGGAGGAGGCGTGGGGCATCTAAGTCGAAAGTACGGGCTTACCATCGACAACCTACTTTCTGTAGACATGGTTCTGGCAGACGGTAGCTTCGTGACAGCGAGCGCAGACAAGAACAAGGACCTGTTCTGGGCGGTCAGGGGAGGCGGGGGGAACTTCGGTGTCGTTGCCTCGTTCACATTCCGCCTTCATCCTGTTAGCACCGTCGTAGCGGGACCTACGTTCTGGCCTCTAGAGGACGCCGCAGAGGTC
>JACPTA010000105.1 GCA_016193005.1 Nitrososphaerota archaeon
TTGCCGACGCTCTGCTGCTCATCTGACTCTTGTCCCGGAGTGCCGCTTCTTGTCCGCATTAAGACTATCCTTGGCTCTCGGTCGAAATGGCTTGTAACAATAGATGAAACCTTATCAAGGATACACTACTCAGCGTGGAGACTAACACGGAGAAACGACTTGATCTCAACGACCTTCGTCATGGCCTCCTCTTGGTGAAGCTACCTTGTTGACGATCTTTGACAAGTTATTCTGGTTGAGGGCAGGTCTGGGCGCCGTAACGGGCGTGCTGGCACAATTCATCTTCGGTAGTGACTACTATAATGGCGTCGTGCTGGGGTTGCTCGTCTATCTGCTCTCTTACTATTTCGCCAGGTTCGTATGGGGGAAGAAAGTGACTAGGCAGGAGATGGCGAAGCTGTACACCTCTGGGATAGGTACCTTCGTGATGCTCTATCTCTTCTTCTGGTTGCTGCTCTTTACTCTTGGGGTGCACTCGTTGGCGCTCGCTCTTTCTTTTTCCTCTTTGCCCATTTAGCGAGTGTCTGAAGGTAACCTCTGTCGAGGTCGTCTAGCATTTGGACTTTGGTGATTCTTTCAGTCGTGCGGTAGACTTTCTCAGGATTTAGAGCTTGGTCGTTGCCCTTGGGTTTCGTTATCGAGTTTACGATGCCGTTGAGGGCGAGGACTGTGCCTTTTCCAAACTCCGACGAGACCTGAGGCATCAGAAGGTGGACCTTTTGCTTTGCTTCCTCGGTCTTCGATTGAGCTAGCAAGTCGAAGATAACGTCCACCTCTTCCTTAAGCATACTGCTAGAAAGCAATACGGCTATCCTGCTCAACTACGATTGCTTAAATGCTTACTGCGTGGGGTTCTTGGAAGTCTTCAATTGATTCGGGAATTCTTCGCCTTATGAAAAGTCTATTGATGATTGATGGATGAGGTTACAGATGGGAAAGTTGCCCGATTCATATCCGACCCATGGTCCATGGACATGGGACGACAGTTGATGCTCGAGAGCGAGTATATTCCAAGTGTCCACTGACTAATGTGTGGCTGATGGGCATGAACTGTCCTCATTACGCATCTCAATTTGAGATGAAAACGAATCCGAAGAGTACTTCACCCGGCCCGAAAAGTGGCGATTATGTCATGACTCCAAGATGGCTAATGTGATAACCACCTACAGGTTTCGCCTCTATCCCACGAAGACGCAGGGTCTGCTAATGGAGGAGGCGCTCGAGACCTGCAGGCGGCTGTACAACGACCTTCTCGCTGAGACCAGTGAGAAGCAGCTCAACTTCTACCAGAAGCAGCCTCCCTCGTTACGAGGAAAGTTGGTAACAAGTACCTCGAGGCCGTCCACTCGCAGGTCCTCCAGGACGTCAACCTGAGGCTCGACAAAGCCTTCGTCGCATGGTTGCGCGAGGGTCCTACTCGAATCCCTTCTCTGTAATGGAGGAGGACAGTGCGCCTCCATCGTTGTCACGACCCATGAGCGTCGCGTCGACGACTGTGCCCCTTCTGGTCAGATGAATCGCCTTTGTCACGAACCTTCTCAGACTTCGGCCACCCACCGCTACCTCCCTCCGACGACCGAAAGACGCTCCTGAAGCAACTCTGTTGGTCAGAAGTACTGCCCGATCATTCAAGACGGCATCTCTCGCCAGCTTGTTAACATAGACGCTCAGAAGAGATTGCCTCAGCTTCAGTCTTCGCTCACCCCCGAATTCGACACTGAAGTTCTTGCTAACGGTATCTACTACCAGCATCTTGCTTCCGGCAACCCTCGGGTCATTCTGCATCATCGAGACTGACTCGATCTGTCTGGCTGTTGTCTCTGCCCTAATTGAAAATACCTTGGAGAGGACCGCTTTCGGATCTTCACCCCTCAGCTCTGACATCTTTGCCAATCGTTCCGGTCTGAAAGTTCCTTCGGTGTCGACGAAGACGGCGCCCAGTCTGCTACTCGCAGCTGAGAGGACTGCCTGGATTGCCAGTTGAGTCTTCCCAGTCTTGCTTTCGCCAAAGACTTCCACTATCTCTCCCGCGCGGTATCCGCCCTCCAAGAGGGTGTCGATCGCCGAGGAACCTGAGGATATCACCTTTCGCTGAGCAGCGAGGCGCCTCGCGACGTCTATGGAATATTCCGTGAACAGTGGTCCCTCTTGCGGATTCGTGGACGACCGAACCTCGGAGATTTCCTCGAGATATAAAGAGATGAACGTCGAGATTAGAAGATATTCCCAAACTAATCAAAGATGAATTTGCTCTTCCACGTCAGATACGTTTTTATTCTTGGGTCGGGCGCCAGAGAAAAGCTTCGAAGTGACAACGCCACAGCAATCGCAGAAAAGGCCGCTCAGTGTACTTCAAAAGGCAATAACGAAGCGGGCATGGGTCAGGTTGAAGAACGACATCGAGTACAGAGGGAAGATGTCGAACGTAGACCCGTACATGAACCTGATATTGATGGATGCGGAAGAGTATGAGAACGGGAAGCTTTCAGCGAACTACGGGAAGGTCGTGATTAGGGGTAATAACGTGCTCTATGTCAAGATTGACGATTCAATATAGGAGATGGTAATCTGCCCAGGGCTCTTCATCTTGAAGAACTGGCTGGGGATGTGGTCTCGGATCTCGAGGTGGAGATCGTTGAGAGGAAGGGGAAGGGTCATCCCGACAGTCTGATAGACGGGGCGTCTGAGGCTGTCTCGCTCGCTCTCTGCAAGTACTATCTCGATAATTTCGGAGCCGTGCTTCATCACAACGTAGACAAGGGCATACTTGTTGGGGGTAGGTCCGAGCCGAAGTTTGGCGGAGGCAAGGTCACGGAACCGATTTACATTATGGTGGCCGGGAGAGCGACAGATTTCGTCCCGATGAATGGACAGAGGAATGAGGTCCCCGTTGTAGAGATCGCGAAAGAGGCCATTGAAAATTTCCTCGAGAACTCCGTCAGATATCTCGACGTACGAAAACATGTTAGGATAGAGACGAAGATACGGCAGGGTTCACCGGACCTGATTTCTGTATTTTTGAGAAACAGGGAGATGCCCATCTCGAACGACACGTCGATTGGGGTCGGGTTCGCCCCTCTCTCCCCGACAGAGAAGATTATTTACGAGATAGAACAACTTCTCAACTCTGCGAAGTTCAAGAAATCGCACCCTGAAGTGGGTGAGGATGTGAAGGTTATGGGGATGAGGGTGATGAAGAGGCTGGATGTCACGGTCGCTGCCGCGATGGTTTCAGGTCTCATACCCGACGCGAGCCACTACACGAGTGTCATAGAAGACGCGAAGAGTAAGATTGACGATCTCGTCTCCAAGAGTCCCCTCGACGTCCATGTTAAGGTGAATAGTGGTGACGACTTGAAGAGGGGAAGCTACTACCTGACCGTGACGGGCACCTCTGCTGAGCAGGGCGATGACGGAAACACTGGTAGGGGTAACAGGGTCAACGGGCTGATATCGCCGATGAGGCAGTACTCCATGGAGGCAACCGCTGGCAAGAATCCTGTGAATCACACGGGAAAATTATTCAACGCGCTCGCCGTGGTCGCGGCTGAGAGGATAGTGAGGGAGGTCAAAGGCGTGAGAGAAGGTTACGTGAGAATCCTAAGCAGGATAGGGAATCCAATCGACAGGCCTCAGATTGCCAGCGCCGCGGTCGTGCTGGAAAGAGGAACAAGCCTCTCTCGAATCAGGCCCGAGGTCGAATCAATTCTGGACGAATCGCTCAATGGAATACGTGGCGTGACAAAGCTCATCCTGAAGCAGAGGATCGTTCTCTTCTGATAGGCAGTCGCTCTTCCTTGCCCATGACATACCGATATGCCTTCTCCTCGCCAGCTTTGACCCCATAGGCGCGCAAGAAGAACCTGGTCAGGGATGAGACGTCCCTCTTTAGCAGGTCGTTCGCGTTTGCTCCTGAGACAATCACCCACTGCGGCCAATCGATGAGCCACGCCTTCTTTCCATCCGTCAAGACGTTGTACTCGCTGAGGTCTCCGTTCACTATCCTGGCCTCCATATACGCACCCCTAACTGCATCCAGAATCTGCCTCAGAAGTTCGGAGGGGCTTCGGAGCGGCGGCTTCTCTGACAACCTCACTCCCAGCAGCTCTTCGAGCAACAGAGCGTGTCTGTTGAAGGCAAGGGCGCGCGGGACGTTCCTTGTTACTCCTTCGAGTCTCTTGAGAGCCGCGAATTCCCGCCTTGCGGCTGTGTAATTTCTGGCAATCCAGCTGTGAACCTCGCCAAGTGGTTCTCGCCTCTTTCTTCGAACGGCTCGGAAACTCGTCCTTCCCAGCCTGAACATTTTCAACGCAAATAGTTCTCCACTTTCGGAGATGACTTCGTACACGTCTGACTCCTTTCCCTTGGCGATTATCTTGCCAAGAGCAGCGACCTCGTTATTATCGACGAAATGCTTCATCGCGATCAGGTCCAAGCCAGCCGCAAGCATTACCTGATTCGTTCTCCTCTGGCGTGTCAGCCCCTTCTGATTTAGTCTCCGAATTGCGAACCTGACCCTTTCCACAGGCTGTCCACTCATCCTTGACAAAGTGCCCACCTCGGTGCCAGCTCCGCCTACAGAACACCGCTCGATGGCTCGGAGCGCCTGCCATTCTTCGGGAGTTAGGTGCTTGATTTCACCTGCCGCAATATCGATGGATGACAGCTCACCACCTCCTCGTTGTGTTCCTCCTGCCTCTTCCCTTCCTTTATAATTCCCTCAGTTGCTTTGTAGCTCAGCTAGTTCTCGTCGAAGGCAGCTCGTATAGATATTGGGGAGCCCATGGATGTCTGCATGACTCGGTCAAGCAGTCCCTCCACCGGCAACCTTCCTCATTCAGGCTTCTGGCTCCCACCCTCCTTCGAGCGGGAAGGAAACAGTACCATTCTTCGGTGGGGCGCAGATGCGATAAGTGATTTGTTGAATGGTTTATAAGCTCGGACTAGGTCAACCTCGTTCGCAGTGATTAGCAGGGAACGATTTACCGAACATCACGAATCAGGACGAGGGCGCAATCAGGCAAGACTCCTTGCAGAAGCAGTGGTGATGATAGCACTGTCCTCGGTTCTACACGCCATCCGGATTTACACCCTGCCTCAAGGTGGTTCTGTGACTCTTGGTTCAATGATCCCGATACTCCTGCTGTCTATGAGAAGAGGACTGAAGGTGGGCGCCGGCGCGGGCGTGGTTTTCGGATTTGTAGTCCTTTATGAGGAGCCTTTCATCTACAATCCCCTTCAGGTGCTGCTGGATTATCCAATCGCCTTCGGGGCACTCGGTCTAGCAGGGTTGCTAAGGAGAGAACCAATCGCAGGGGTGGGTCTGGGCATAGCAGGCAGATTCTTCGCTCACTTCTTATCCGGAATAATTTTCTTCGCTTCGTTTGCCCCCGCTGGCATAAATCCTGCTCTATATTCTGCAATATACAACGGGAGCTATCTAGGAATAGAATTCGGAATCAGCGCAGCGATGATGTTCCTGCTGACGAAAAGACGAATATTGGAAATCTAGGAATAGAATTCGGAATCAGCGCAGTCATGATGTTCCTGCTGACGAAAAGACGAATATTGGAAATCTATCTGTAACAGACCAAAGTTGAATCGCTGGTCTGGATCGCAGGCTATCGAACTCTGATTTCGCCTCCGCTCCGATAGAGGAAAGTAGCAGAAGGCGTCAGAGCATCTGCATGGCTTCGCAAGAAACGGTAACGGCTCGGGGAGGCGGACAGCAAGGAGTCTCGAATTCGTTAGGGAAGTCCTGAACGAATTGGTTGCAGGACTTGATTTCGTCAACATTCCAGAGCTGGCGCATAGAAAATGCGTTATGTATGGAAGGTTCGTAGAAGGCAGCTCGAGTTGAAATGAACATTTTCGAACATGTCCGTGTTAAGCCGAGTGTCTGGCGAAGGTTTAAATGCGATTGCGAGTGCACGAGGGGACTAATGTCGAATACCGTCTCAAGAAGGAAATTCATCTCAGGCGTTGCGGGCGGTGTAATCGCGGCGGGCGTTGTAGGTGCGGCGGCGGGATATCTCGGTGCTCCACAGCAACCAGGAACTGGTGGTGTAACCAGGACAGTGACCTCGACCGTCACGGCTGCTCCTGGTGTATCGGCTTCAACCATCACTGAAACGGCAACGGTGACTAGCGTTTCAACTCAGACCGCTGCCGGCGTCGGCAAGACGTTGGTCATTGGTTCTGCGTTCCCAGAGACCGGTCTCCTTGCGGGCGACGGTCTATCGGGGATCAAGTCAGGCCAGATGGCCTTTGACGACTGGATTGCCATCTACGGGAGGCTGCCGAATGAACACCCTGACTTTAGATTCATCAACATAGATGTGCCCGACAAGACTACACAGCAGGCCAGTGCCGCAATCAGGCAGCTCATCACCGTCAACAACGTCGACTTCATCCTGACGGACTACGTCACGGTCGACGCCACTGAGGTGGACGAGGCTGGGAAGTACGATACATACTACATCCAACACGACATCACTGGACTACACGAAAAGAAGATTCTACTCAACGATAACTGGGCGGGGAATTACCCCACTCGACAGGACATAAAGTGGGCGGGGTACCATGGCTTCCCTGAGTACAACCAGACGATCCCGTCATACCCGGCGCACAAGTTCTGGAACGTCTTCATGGGCGTTCCGCACGACGAGGACTACTCGAGGAGCTTCTTCGCGAACCTTAACGGGTGGATAAACTCAGGCAAGTTCAAGCCAATCAACAGAAAGTACGCGATCTTCGAGGTTCAAGGAGCCTATGGGCAGAGGATCGCTCACACGTTGCAGACCTACCTAAACCTCGCAGGATGGAAGCCCAGCTTCAGACAGCTTATCCCGTACGGAACGGTGGAGTACGGCACTATTCTGGAGAACCTGAAGTCAGACCCTCCGGCTTTGATCTTCGACACAGACTTTACACCCTCGGACGAGGCTGCGTTCCTGAAGCAGTTCCAAGAAGACCCATTACCGAGCATGGTAGCCTTCCAGTATGGTCCGTCCATACCTGACTTCATCCCACTGGCAAAGGAGAATGCCGAAGGCATAGTGTTCCACGAATGCAGAGGGTTGCTCCGTAACGCAAGAGGTTACGACTATGAAGCGCACTACTGGAGCCGCTGGAACTCTTCGCCCGCCCTCGCAGACTCTGCTCAATCACAGGACTTCGCCTGGAACACCCTGACCGTCCTGGGGATGGCTGGTGGATCAAAAGGTGATGGGGCACGCAGGATGTCCGCTATCCGAAACAGTAGCGTGGACGACGACCATGCAGACTATGTTACTTTAGGAATGGGAGGACCCTGGTCGATGAGGCCTGGCCAGTGCCAGAGACACTGGATGGAGGCCAACAACAACATAATACCAATGGGTGGACCCGTGGTGACATATCAGGTCAAGTTCCGCCAAGGAGAGCGTCCACCTGCCGATGGAGCTCGCACAATCCAAAAGCCATACACGCGACCTGGTAACGAACCAACACGAATCCAGATCGGAAGTCAACAAGCTCTCACCTACTGGCACGACCCATCTGTGATAGCTCTCACGGGATTCAACGAGACAGCCGACAAGTACTGGAGCCCATTGCACCAGGCGATAATGGCGGATGACCCGAAGGCGTTCTACACAAGTGGTCACAATCCATTCGCCACAACGGGCATAGCGCCGGACTTCGCAGACGAGGACTTATCCACCCCTGAGTACTTCAGCCGAGTCAGCCAAGCAGTACTGAACAACGTGACTCCTTAGGGGAGCCACGTTTTCTTCCTCTTTTATCGCTCATATCTGGGAAGAGTTATCTATAGAGCATCAGGGCTGGTCACTCCCACCACTCATCCGGAATGTCGCCTTGTCCAGCTCGTGCGATAGCTTCTGCGAACGGCTCTTGCGCCGGATCTGTTTGAGTCAATCTACAACCTTCTACAATCTGTATCTCCGACAGATACGCTCCTCCACTGTATTCCACATCAATGCGTTCCACAGGTTAAATACCACTTGA
>JACPTA010000106.1 GCA_016193005.1 Nitrososphaerota archaeon
CCTTGCCGTCGGAAAAGGGAACAACCCTGACTACCTCAGGTACCTTGACCCCACCTACTGGGCTGCGAGGCAGATCGTGTTTCCCCCAGGCACTCACTAGCTGAGAACGTACTCTCTGTCAGCTGCTTCAGGACGACTTCAGCCTCCGGCCCCAAGTCATCCGACTACTCTCCAAATTCTTTGGCGCTGAGAGGAGCTTTTCTCTTGTTGTCGAGGTCAAGGGAAGAAATTTAATGGCCCGTGCGCGCACCCGAGGCACATGGACGCATACGAAACAGTGAGAACAAAACTGGACGTTCGTGAGTTCGCCAAGAAAAAGGTTCCCGCAAGCGTCAAGTCCCAGATACTCGAGGCCGCGAGACTTACTCAGAGCGGAAACAATACCCAACATTGGCGATTCATCCTCGTCCAAGACCCCGCGAATCTCAAGACCCTAGCGAAGGACAGTAAGTGGGGGAAATGGGTTGAGAACGCCGACTTCGCGATAATCGTTCTCACGGACCCGCAGTTCGGATATCACTTGATTGACGCCGGTAGGGTGGTCCAGGACATGGAGCTGACAGCATGGGGTTCCGGAGTGGCTTCATGCGTCTTCACCGGTCTCGACGAAGAAGCATATCGAAGAGACTTCAACATCCAGAAGAACCTCACCCCCTCCATTGTGGTTGGATTCGGTTACCCTGCGAAGAAGCTTCTTGGCAAGAAGAACCGCAAACCTCTGTCTGAACTAGCCTTCCTAGAGAGGTACGGCAGCAAGTTCTCTCCTGACAAGCTTTCCTGACTTTAAGGTTCTTCAAGGGGCTGCGCGCTCCCCGTGGATTCACAGTGAAAGTGTCGATTGAGGCAACGCCTATGTTGTGGGAGTCACCCAGAGAAACTCTGCCTAAATTCCGAACGGACGACATCTAAGTTGGGAAGAAAAGTATAGCAGCGGAATTGCCGGCACTTCCAGACCGTTCCGTTCGAACGAACTCGAAACCATCACTCCCTGACCTCCTCGTGAAGGGAAACAATTTATTGTTGATTTGGCCATGTGGGTTCTTGATGGTCCAAATCCCGGAAGAAGCAGTTACACAAATCCTGAAGAACGGTAATGTCGTGCTCGTAGGAAGCGTTGATGGCAAGGGAATCCCGAACATCTCTCCGAGATTTGTCCTCGCCGTCCTTGATAACGAGAAGCTTCTCTTTGCCGATGCGTTTCAGAATAAGACATTCTCGAACCTGAAATCATGGAATAAGGTGACAGTCGCAATCATCGATAAAGACACGATGGGAGGGTTCCAGCTCAAAGGAGATGCCATTGAGGTGGAGGACAAGGAACTGATTGCTCAAGCCAACGCGAAGCTGACGGAATACGGCTTCAAGGCGAAGCCTGAGAGAGCTTGGACACTTGCAGTCAATGGAGTGTATTCACTCAAGCCGAACAGTCAGTCCAAGGCCCCGTTGCTCTCGGCCTACGGGTGAAGCGCCTCGCCTTCTCGGCGTCCCTCATTGGCACAAGAATGAAGGGTGAAAGAACTGCTAGTTCCCTTTGGAGCCTCACTTCTCAAGTTTGAGGGCAGCCGAGTTCATGCAGTACCTCAACCCCGTCGGGCCTGGTCCGTCGTCGAAGACGTGGCCGAGATGAGAACCACATTGCGCGCAAAGCACTTCGGTCCTCGTCATCCAAAGGCTATTGTCTGACTTTTCTTCGATTTTGTCCTTCCGTATGGGTTGCCAGAAGCTCGGCCAGCCCGTCCCCGAATCAAACTTCGTCTCAGAGCTGAATAGCTCATTGCTGCAGACGACGCATCTGTACACCCCCTTCTCATGGTTATTCCAGTACGCTCCCGTGTAGGGTTTCTCGGTGCCTCTCTTCACGCAGACCTCATACTGGAGAGGGGTGAGACGGTCTCTGAGTTTCTTCTCTTCCTCCTTCTGCATGATGAGTCAATGACTCTCCCGCAGTATAAGCTTTGGGCCGAGGAGATTCTCTAGCCCTAGGAGATGAAGGATTGAGCGAGGACCAGACCGCCTATCACGAGGAGCAACACACCAATGACGCGTGAGAAAAGGAGTTGCTTGCTCACCACCTTTTCAAGAAAGATTACTACAGCGATCCCGCCCATCCAAAATAAGCTCATCGTTCCGGTAACGAAAAGAACGATCATGAACATCCAACAACACCCCAGACAGTAACTGGCATGTCGGAGTCCCATCCTCAGCGCGCCAAACCGGCCACTCCGCCAGTGCGTCATGACGAACGAGAAGGGCGTCTGACAGTGACTGAGGCACACCTCTTTCGCCTGCGCTAGTTGATATGCCCCTGCCCCGACAAGAACTGCCCCTGGAACGAGAAGCGCCCAGCCGCTCATGGCACCCATCAATCCGAGCTCAGTGAGTCCAAGAAGTGCAAGCACGCCGAATGCGCCCCAGACAAGAAAGTATGCCGACGTGAACACAATAGTGCCCAAAGGTTTGCGCGGCATCGTGGAGGCGCTTACCTGACCGCGAGTCAGGCCGTGAAAGGTAATTATCATGGGGAGTGCGGAAGGGAGCATCATCGCGACCATCATCACTATGATGAGGCTGAAGAAGACGGCCAGAGCGGTCATGTTCAACGCGAAGAAGGGGACCGCCATTATCGCAGAAACCAAATCCGAGCTCGCCCAGGTTACATACCAGGCGGAGGCCGTGACTAGGGCCACCACCAGACCCATCAGCGGAGTAATCATTCTCAGGGCATACGGGTCTGACTTGGCTTCCGCCATTGCCCCAGAAGCGAACGCCCAGCCGCATATAAGCGCGACGTCAAACTTCTCGACACGAGAACTGAAACCGGCCGTCGGGTTGAGCCCGAGACGCAGTCAAATTTTAATTACTCGTCAAGGCAAACCGCGCTCAATGTCTAAAGGAGCTAGTTCTCTAACGGATCCTGGCAAGTGGAAATACCACGCGGATATGATCAACGCCTGCAACTGCGACTGGGGCTGTCCCTGCAATTTCAACGCGAGACCCACCAACGGATTCTGCAATGGCGTCTACGCCACCAACATCAGGACCGGGGCGTGTGGAAGCACCGCTCTAGATGGAATAAAGTTCGTCTGGGCTGGCGCGTGGCCAGGCGCGATACACGAGGGGAGGGGTACCGTTAAGATATTGATCGACGAGACCGCCTCGAAGGAACAGAGGAACGTGCTGGAGCAGATACTCAAGGGCAAGCTCAAAGGGATGCCCTGGGGCCTGTTTGCGGCCACAGTCGACAGGTGGCTGGATGTCGGCTTCGTTCCATTCGAGTGGGAGTTCAACGGTCTCAAGAGCCATTACAAGGCGGGCACAATAGCCCAGGCTGCCTTGGAACCGATGAGGAACCCTGTTACCGGAGTCGAGACGAGCGCCAGGATAGTACTTCCAAGTGGGATTGTGTGCAAAGAACTTGACGCAGCGGCAACGAAAACATTCTCTGTATTCACCGAGGGGCTAAAATTCGCCGCTCCCGGCAAGTACGGGTTCTACACAACTGTCGAGCACTCTAATCTGTGACGCGAATACTCCGTCCTTAGCCGTGGTCCCCAATCCCTGGCAGTTGACTCGGTTGAGGTCCATAACTCTACTTGAGAGCTCGAATCAATCCAGCTTTGATCGGAGCCGCTTGAGGACTCTCAGCTGGGCCTTCACCGGCACCTGGAACGAGTTCATGTCGATGAATATGTGATTCGCACCAAGCTCTCCAAGCTTGGACAAGTCGTTCGCCACTTGCTCAACTGAGCCCGCCAGCAACCCCCGCGGTTCTTTCGCGGGCTTTTCGCCGATAACCGCGTTGATTCGTAGAACCACATGCATCCTGTCGGGGTTTCGACCAGCTGCACGTGCCGCAGCCCGAAATGAGTCGATTGTCTGACGCAGATCTTCGAGCTTTGTCCAAGTACCGACGACCGGCATGAAGCCGTCTGCGATTCTCGCGGCCCTCTCCACGGCTTGGGGAACGTACGTGCCCAGTATGATTGGGGGTCCGCCAGTTTGGAGAGGCTTCGGCCCTATCCTTGATTCGGGGATGCGGTAGAACTGGCCCGAGAACCTGACTGGGTCGGGGCCCCATGCCGCACGCATCGCGGCGATGAACTCCTCGAACCCCCTTCCTCTTCTCTTGATGGGAACATTCGACGCCTCAAACTCATCTCTCGACCATCCCTGTCCCAGACCAGCCAGTACTCTACCTCCGCTCAGCCTGTCCAGCGTTGCAAATCGACGGGCGAGTATCGCCGGAACATAGAAGAGGGCGTCCATGACGCTTGTTCCGAGCTTGATTCTCTTCGTCTTAGCTGCGGCGTAGGTCAGAGTCTCTATGGGATCGTAGACCGAGGCGAGCGCCTCTGGCCAAGGACTGCAACGAGCGCGATAGCCTCGGGCGTCGCATACTTTCCCATATGGGGCAATCCAATTCCGAATCCAAGCTTCCTAGTCTTGGGGCTCAACCACAAATCACCAAGATGGTTTTCATTCGCGCCAGATGGCGCTACTCTCTTCTTTATCAATCAATCCTGTAGGGTTATGTGGCAGAACTGAGTAGAGGGCTTTCACGAATCACGCCATCTTTAAGAGACTGACAGGCGAACGAGTCCCAATCTTGACCGACGCGCGGAAGAGCGGCCAAGCGATTGAGATGCTCCAGCGAGTGCCCATCTTTTCGGGGCTAAACAAGAAATATCTGAAGAATGTCGCTGAAAAGCGGACCGAGCAAACCTTTGGAGCCGGCCAGACCATCGTCCGCGAAGGAGAGCTGGGTTTCGGCTTATTCTTGGTTTTGGAAGGGGCCACCGAAGTCCGTAAATCAAGCAAAGTTGTCGCCAAGCTTGGACGCGGGCAGTTCTTCGGTGAGCTGTCACTTCTTGACAAGCAAATGAGATCAGCTGATGTCGTCGCCGGCCTCGTCTTGGCACCCCTGTTGAAAATAAGACGATAGAAGTTCTGCACA
>JACPTA010000107.1 GCA_016193005.1 Nitrososphaerota archaeon
ACCCGTCTTATCAGATAAGGTAGACATAACCTGTCGCCGTCCTTCATGATGAAGCTCGGAGCTCTCTCGAGCAGCTTGAAGAGAGGGCTACTCATTGAGCAGTACCTCCCAAGCATCAGATCTCTTCTGACCATCCTTATTTCATCGTGAAAGAGCTGGCCGGTGAAGTCGAACATCAGCATCATCTCCTGTGAGAACTTGATCTCGGAGGTTCCCGGCAATATCCCCCCAAAGATGTAATCGCACTTCAGCTCTCCACCCTTCTTGTAGTACCTGAACCTGAACATGACGGGGGATAGGGTGGAATCCGAGACGAGCCTTCCCTCCCATTGTCCGAGGACCTCGTCAGTCCCGGGTCTTCTCGCCTTGCTGGCGAAGATCGTCTTGAAATCATCCTGGGTCATGAAATCAATCCCATACCTCCTGGACATCGAGAAGGTGAGCATCTGCTCGCCCCTTGGAGGGTTCCTGCCGGCGAACGCCTTGCCGAGAATCGTATCCTTGTCAACGATCTTCAGCAGGTCGTAAAATCTCTCGTACTGTGGCTCCAGATACTTGAGGTGTATCACCTTCCCAAATCCCGGATACTCGATGTCGATGGGCTGATTCTTCGCAAAGACCGGCGCCTCGTATGGGTGCGTCACGCCGCTGACCGAACCCCCGCTCTTCGAGAACTTCTTCCAGAAGCCCCCGAGGTAGAGCATCGAGGTGGTGACCAGGTCGCGGTCCGTTGCGAAGAAACCCTTCCAGTACCTGTTGTTCCAGATCTCGAGCTTGTCCGCGTCGAATGACCAGTTCTCTCCTTCGACGATCTCCATCTTCTCAGAGTTCACAAGGGCATCGCTCGGCAGGACTGTGTCGCTCACCTCGTACAGCTCCTCCAGCCTCTTCACGCCGCAGAACATTGGCTGCCTTATGGAGCAAACCTCACCCAGCCTCTCCTTGACTGCTTGAGCTGATACCTCGTTCCACCTGGCGTCGATTCTGTTGGCGACTATCGTGGCAAGGGTCATCACCGTCAGCTGGGGGTTCACCCCGACCGCGGTTGGGAAGACGCTGGCATCGCAGACGAAGAGGTTCTTGAAGCCGTGGACCTTGCCGTCGGAATCCACCACAGAACTCCGAGGGTCGCTCCCCATCCTGTTCCCGCCCTGAGGATGGGCGGAGCCGAGAAGCAAGCCTCCCGGGTGCTTTCTCACTTCGGCGATCAGCTCTGCGATCTCCTTCTCTCCGTTGAGTATCGGCTTGTTCATGTGGGACGAGAGAACCCTCGTCGCCCCCAGCTTGAACCACATTTTCGCGATTACTTCGACTCCCTTCGCGATAGACTCCACCTCCTTTGGGCCCAGGGTGTACGATACGCGAGGCGAGCCAGAGCTTGTCAGGTTGATGGTGCCATTTGAGCCGTCCCTGACCAGAACCCCGGCCATGGCGTAGTGGTTGTACCTCTTCATCAACTCCTCATGCTGGCCACCGCTGACAGGCAGAGCCATTGAGAACTGGAAGGGTGGGAGGAAGATGCCCTCGACCAGAAACCCGCCATCTTCCACTCCGTTCGTCACACCGAACTCGTGAAGTGTGTACGCCATCGGGATGCCCTGATGGGCCCTCACCTCGAAAGGAAAGTCTCCCAGCACGAACGGGGCAGGATGGAGAGCCAGTCCCTTGCCCGCGGTATCCACCGCTATGCCATTCCTCAGTAGGAGGTGGCTCGATGCTATCGAGCCGGCCGCGACCACGACAAGTCTCGCGTTGACTCTGATCTTGTAGACTTGGTTTCCATCGGGGTCGAGGAAACTCCCTTCGAGACCATCGACGACGCCATCCGAGTGAGTTATCCTCTCTGCCGAGCAGTTGCAGTAGATTCGCAGTTCGGCGTTGGGTTCGCTCAGCGCCTTGTGGATGTATGTGACCCTCATGTCCTGCTTCGTCTCGTAATGACAACCCAGATGGCAGAGGTATCCCATCTTCTCGCAGCCCTTCCTCAGCAGCAGGCTGTTTCTGTCCAGCTCCTCCTCCGAGACCTTCGTGACATGAATCTCCTTCGAGACCTCGGCGGTGGCCGCATCCCATTCGTCATCGGAGATCCTGACGCCCATCGCCCTCCATTGCCTTCGGACGACGTCGGGTGTCGTGAAGCAGACGGCGTCGTTTATGACCGTCGACCCTCCCAGGCAAGAACCCTGCGCTATCGCTATCCTCAGGTCCTCCGTGAAGTTCGCCCCGCTGTTCTTCCAGAGAAGCGGTACCATGTCCTCGTCCCTCTGGTTCATGTCTTCCCCCTCGTAGTAGCCTCCCTTCTCAAGAAGGACAACCGACTTGCCGGCGTCACAGAGCTTCTTCGCGAGGATGGCACCCGCGGCTCCCGAGCCGATGACGCAAACGTCGCAGGATTCTAGGACGTCGCGATTGAGCTTCTCGTAGTTCTCTCTCCTGTACCTGTAGTCGTCGACGCCGAAGATAGTGTTCATACCGGGAGGACCGGTCTGTCCCATCTCGTCACGTGAGCGTGCTCACTCCTTCTCGGCTGCTCGGGGACCTGTATTCCGTCGTAGCCCGTGAGGCTCGCGAGCCGATCCCTGTAGAATGCCCAGCTGTCAAGAGTTCTCAGCAACAGCTCAGAGACGACTCTCACGTCGCTCCTCGACAGGTCCGCAATCTCCCCAACGCTCCTGAAAGCGGCTATCGCCCTCCGGAAACTGCCACCGTAGATATCCGGCGCCAGAGGACTCGGCTGTTCCTTGCTCAGCTTCACCTGAAAGAAGACATCCATCGTGCTGTTCTCCTTGCTCTGAGTCTCGAGGACGGCCCTCCCTTCCCTGTCCCTGACCCGCAGGTAGACATCGGGGTTGTTCTCAAACCAGTCCTTGAACGTCTCGGGCCTGAACACTATCTCGAAGTTGCCTTCGGCGTCCGTCCTTGCCTTGCCGAGCCTGTCGTCGGGGTGAAGGTAGATTCCCGGATCTTTGTCAAACGCTTGAACTGTGAATCCCTCGACCGGTCGATTATTCTCGTCTCGAATCCTTCCCTTGACCGCGTACGAATCTGGCACTGGCGCGATTTCAGATAAAACATGATATAAGGATTTTGTGGCTATGCGATTTCTCGTTTCTCTAGTGCTTTCACTAGGTGAGGTCTTACCTCGAACACGAATCGGCCGCAGGCGCTAGGACACGAAAGAGAGCAGGAGGCGATGTTTCCCGTTGGGATTACTTCTACGTCATCTTCTTCAGGTTCTGCTGATCTTCCTTGTAGGCCTTGTCTAGTGAAGTCTGAACCGCCTTCTTTAGCTGGTCCCCTGACATCATGCTCGACTGCAGTTCCCCGACGATCGTTACTCCCGTCTTCTTTCCCTTGGGAATGTAGAATTGCATCAGCTTCGTCCCCTTCATCGGTCCCTCTGTGTATTCCATCAGGAATCCGAGAGGAGGAAATGCTGTCGTCCTTAACTGCTGTTTCACGTTCCCTCCCTGCATCGGGGTCTCGAAATCAAGAACGGAATGCTCTCCTTCCATCGAAGCCCTGTCCCATCGAGGCGGCTCGAGGAGCACTCGGCAGAAAGCCGTTGGTCAACTTGCTCGAAGAGCACTACCGTGGATGGGGAGGCAAAGCTTTTTCGTATCGGACTTGAGTCACCAGAATCGGGCGTCCCAATTTTGCCCTTGATTGAAGCCAACGGAGTTAATCTCTACTACGAACTGAACGGCAACCACGGAGACCCCGTTGTGCTCATTCATGGTTCGTGGGGTGACCATGCAAACTGGGCTCGTGTGGTACCAGGTCTTTCCAAGGGTTTTCGGGTTCTGAGTTACGACAGGAGGGGACACAGCATGAGCGAAAGAGTTCCGACACAGGGAAGTGGTGACGAAGACGCCTCGGACGCCGCGGCACTGGCGACTCGGCTTAACCTAACCCCGGCCCACGTCATAGGAAACTCCTTCGGAGCGACCATTGCCCTCAAGCTGGCAGCCAGACAGCCGTCCATCTTCAAGAGCCTGACCGTCCACGAGCCGCCACTCTTCGACCTGCTGGGCGATGACCCCTCCGCCGCGCCCATGCTAGAGGAGGGAAGAGTAAGAGTAGAGGCAGTTATCAGATTGCTGGAGCGGGGCGATAGGTCTGGCGGGGCCCGTCAGTTTGTGGAGACGCTGGCCTTCGGGCCCGGCCAATGGGACAGGCTGCCCTCCCGTCTGAGGGAGACTTTCATCACAAACGCCGATACCTGGCTTGACGAGACCAGAGATCCAATGG
>JACPTA010000108.1 GCA_016193005.1 Nitrososphaerota archaeon
CATATCTTCGCCTGCCTCACCTCCTCGTCAGCGTATCCGAGCATGGTGCTCAGCATGTGCTTTCCGGCCGGGTAGACATTCTGGCCGAGAGGGATGCTGAACTTGAGGTAGATTGGGGAGGCCACCCTGACCATCTCGGGGACTTCGAAGTGTCTGATGAAGCCGCCGTAGCCGGTGGGGACCGATATGTAGACGTCAAGCGGAATCCCGATTACGCTCCTTATGGCTGCGAGCTGAGCGAGGCTGAGATCGGTTGCGACGTTCAGCGTTCCTGCCCCCAGCCTCTGCAGGAGGAGGGCAGACGCAGGGTTGCCGTGACCAGTCGTGACGGAGACCTTCCAGACCACTTCTCTCGGAATTTCACCCTTCTTCTTCATCTCGTTCAGAACCCACAGAAGTCCTTCGTCGGAGACGAGGAAGCTCCTCACTCCGAGCCTTATTCCTCTCTTGATGTCCTCTATGGCGTGAACGAGCTGGTCAGCGCCCCTAATTCTCCACGCCACTGCCATCGCGTTCGCCGACTTCGAGGTGCCACCTATGTCGTAGCTGGACCTCGGCCCCGTGAAGAGGCTGACCTCAATCTTCTCCGACCTTCCAATCTCGACCATCTCCTCGATCTCCTTGTCGGTCAGTAACATCACTCCGCTGCCCTGAGAAATCCTATGCACGGGAACCTCGAGCTCCTCGGCTTTTTCGATAACTCTCCTGAGCTGCTCGGGGCTCTCCACGCTTGGTATCTCAATCCTGAACTGGGCGCCGTCCGGGAACCTCTTCGGCGTTGAAGGGAGAGCCGCTAGGTCTCGGTCGGGAAGCCCGAGTCTCCTGAGGAAGCTTCTCGTCTTCCGCAAGTTAGGTTCAGCCCATACCTCTGCCCAAGATGAATTTGTGCCTTTCCGGTTCACGCCCGCAGAACACTTTAATCGGAAGCAAGAACTGCGCCCGGTCGACCCATGAAGCTCTGCATGTTTGAGGTTTCGAAGGCTGTGCACCTGGGCTTGGTTGAAGGCGCAGAGTTCGTCGACCTCACCTCTCTTGATCCAAAAATCTTCGCAGACCTTCATTCTCTTCACAGTCACGCCCGACGAAGAGGCTCGACCATCACGAAAGTCATCAGAGGCGTTTCGAGAGATGCCAGAAGGCTTCGTTTCGACAAGTCGAGGCTCCGAATTCCAGTTGTTCCGGCAGAGCTGTGGGGGGCGGGAATAACCTACTTGAGAAGCCGCGTCGCTCGAGAGACCGAGACCAAGACGAAGGGGATCTACGATTACGTATACTCCTCAGCCAGACCGGAACTCTTCCTGAAGGACACGGGACTGCGGTGCGTCGGCCCCGGGGACGCAATCTGCGTCAGAAGCGACAGCAGCTGGTCCGTCCCGGAGCCGGAGCTGGCAGTCGTGCTTGACGCGAACGGCAAAGTCATCGGATACACCATCGCTAACGATGTCTCCGCAAGGGATATCGAGGGTGAGAGTCCTCTCTTTCTTCCGCAGGCAAAAATCTACAGAGGGTCGTCATCGATAGGCCCTGTAATCACAACAGCGGACGAGATCGGAGATCCTCACACCCTCGAAATCGAGATGCGTATCATTCGTTCGGGGAAGACCGTCTTCAACGGCAGGGTCAACACGTCAAGAATGAAGAGAAGAGTTCAAGAGCTCGTTGACTTCCTACGAAAAGACAACGTGCTGAAGGACTTCACCGTTCTGATGACTGGAACCGCCATCGTCCCCCCTGACGATTTTACCCTGAGTGGCGGCGAGGAGGTGGAAATTGCGATAGACAAGATAGGTCTTCTCCGAAATCCTGTGAGAAAACTCCGTTAGCAGCGAGCCGAGATACAACTGACACAATTTTCCCTACTTTCCCCTGAAGTACGGAATGACCTTCGAGGAGTAGATTCTCATCGCCCTTTCTGGATCGACGCTGAGCTCGCTTATGATTAGTTGGTCCGTGCCAATCTTCCTGTACTTGTCAAGTATCTCTATCACCTCTTCCCCCTTCCGGAAGATGTACGTGTTCTTCAACACCTCTTCATCTGAAAGGGTGCCCCCGCTCTCCTCAATCTTCCTTGGGTCCATCTCGTTGAAATTGCTGTCTATTGTTGCGCCTGCAATCAATTTTCTAAGTCTGGCAATTATCTTAGTCTCGTGACCGGTAGCCAAATTGACTAGGACAGCCTTCTCCATCTTCCGAGGATCCCTCCCGGCAGCTCGAGCACCTTCCTCGAACCTCGGAAAGATAACATCCTTCATTCTCTCGACCGTGCCGACGCTCATAAGGCGATCGGCATACCTTCCGGCTTCGTAGGCTGATTTTTCGCCGACGGCGGAGACGTAGATTGGAATCTGGGTCTTAGGTTTGAGGTGGAAGAAGACCTTCTCCATCTTGAAGTACTTGCCGTTGAAGTCGAAGTAGTCCTTCTCGTTCCATAGCTTCTTGATGAGGTCAATCCCCTCCACCAGCCTCTCTATCCTTTCCTGCCACTTCGGCCAGTACCCAAGGAAGCGTTTCTCGTTCATCGACTCGCCTGCTCCCAGTCCGAGGACAAATCTTCCTGGAAACACGTAGTCCATGGTCGCGCTCGCCTGTGCAACGACGGCAGGATGGTACCTCCCTCCAATCGGTACCGTCACGTCTGGACCTACCTTGATTCGCTTGGTCTTGGTGGCAATCGCGGCTAGGACTTCCCAGACGAAGAAGTTGTGCTTGAATGAATGATGCCAGGGGAGGAAGTGGTCGCCAAGCCAGAGATAGTCGAAATTCCCCTTGTCGGCGAGAATCGGATATTTCAGCGTGTAATCGTCGTCGAAGGTGGTCATGAACGACGTGTCCAACCCTAGCTTCAATCGAGCCATGCTGCAATCGTGACGGTCCTGAAGCGCGCCATATTTGTATGTGCTTTCAGGGCTTCATGAACGAATCGGCAAAGTAAGCATCTGGAACATGTAACCTATCTCGAAAGAGCGTCAACAACGGCTGACAGCGAATCATCATCGATGGATTGATTATACAGTGGACGGGTCGGACAGTCCACCCATGCACTGCATCCTCTTCTATGATGTCGTCGATGACTTCATCGCCAAACGGGCGCCGTATCGAAACAGAACTCCATCGGGTGACAAAGACGGAACAATGGGACTTACTGCGGCCCATCAACAACTGATAGCGGGCCTAGTGAAACTCGATACGTTTTCGGTGCTAGATGTGGTTTCAAAATCGTAGGTTCATACCTCCCAAGGTCCGAACTAGCGAACACCCTAGCTCGGTAGGTAGCCTTTCTGATTTCGCTGAATTGGGCGCATCTACATCGATTGAGTGGGCTTGACTCCTATCTGAAAGATGGATGGCAGTTTGTGAGCGTGCTGCCGAGCCAGAAGATATTGATTGGGAAGTAGCATCGATAAGGTCAGGATCCGCGATACTGATCTAAATCCAAGGAACAAATCTGAATTACAATAGCCTTGAGCCAGTGGAGCTGACCGAGTATGAATGAACGGGATTTCTTTGACAGACTGACGCTCTTACTCCAAAATATCAAGGAACGGTATGAGCTTGAGATTTTGCACGATGCCCTTATCGTCTGGTTCGCCGAGAATTATCTTCTTCTGGATCCTGACGATGTTAAGGATAGGAACGTACAAGACGCGAAGGCTGAATGCCAGGATAATCTTAACGTCCGAGAAATGCGAAGCGCTTACATCGAGGGTTTGAGATTCGGATTGGAGTTGAGAAGTTATCTAAGTTCAGACGCTCTGACTTGCTTCAGCCTAAGGTAGTTTTGATGTCTTATCGACATGGTTTCATGCTCATACCAGTTTGTCTGCATTTGTTTCTCGTTGACTGCTCCCACTCTCTTGTTGCAAACCTGACAGATTCTTTCAATCATAATCCATCACCCTATCATGCATGTACTTTCGGTACTTGCTTCTCCATCTCTTTCTCTGCAATCTGAAGTGATATCTCGTTCGTCATCTCGTCAATCTTCCTCACCATTGGATGCTCCTTGTTCAGCCTGTACATGGTCGCTCTCCCAATCTGCCTCGAATACTTCACCACTCCCAGCTCTTCCAGATCTTTGAAGTTCTTGTAAAGTGTCTGCTTGCTCATGGCAAGCTCCTTGGCGAGTTCTTCTTTGCTGAAGTCGAAGAACGGATTCGTTAGTAAGATATCGATTATTCTGAGCTTTGGCGAGTAGCCGAAAGCCTTCAGCAGTATTGAATCACCAGTTTCGCTGTATAAGACTTCTCTCGACATTTTCATCTTAAATGATGTGTATGACGCAAGTATTTATAGATTAACTTTCAAAGTGTTATAAGTGTACTATGGCTTTTGACCTCAATGATGACCAGCTCAAGGCGGCGATAATGGAGTTCATATTGAAGAAAGGCAGGTGGGGAGCGCATTACTATCCTATCGATACATTGGTCAATTTCCTAGGTAGGAAAATCAGAAAGGACGGGAAGAGGGTCAAGGCAGCAATTAGGGTTCTTGTGAACGACAGGTACTTGTTAGTGCACAAGCGAGGAGACACAATATCGCTGAATCCAGCGAGGTCAAAGGAGATAATGGATTTATTGAACCGAAAACGAAGTGGGCAATACGAAAGCTGGTGAGATATACATTTCAGTTGACGTCGAAACCTCAGGCCCTATTCCCGGGGAGTACAGCATGCTCTCGATTGGTGCCTGCGTTGTCGGTGATATATCCAAAACTTTCTACAGAGAAATCAAGCCAGTCTCTGACAAATTCGTCCCAGAAGCAGTAGAGGTCAATGGATTGTCATTGCAGAAGCTGAAGGAAACCGGAACCGAGCCAGCGGTCGCTATGCGTGACTTTGGGGATTGGGTGGGCTCTGTCTCCAATGAACGGCGACCTGTCTTCGTAGCCTTCAATGCAACGTTTGACTGGATGTTCGTTGCTTATTACTTTCATAAGTTTTTGGGCCGCAATCCGTTTGGAATCAGCGGCTTGGATATCAAGGCATACTATATGGGCAAGTTTCGCACGAGCTGGAGTGAGACTGTAAAGAAGAGGCTGGACAAGCGAGTTATCTCTAGACGCAAGCATACGCACAACGCACTGGACGACGCAATCGAGCAAGCGGAGATTTGTGGGAAGATTCTCGAGTTCGGAAGGAATGGTGCCCTTGGGAAAGGGAAACAGAAACATGGATGACATTAATGAGTGTATGACACAGGAAAAACGGGTATCTAAGAATTACTTGACAATTGAGCGGGCCTGGTGAGATTTGAACTCACGACCTACAGCTCTCTACCCCTAGGATAGGAGGCTGCCGCGCTATCCGTACTGCGCACCTTTTTCTGCGCTACAGGCCCGCGATTCTCAGGGGTCAACTCTTCCGATATTTTATCTATTGGAGACCGTCGAACCTCTTCATGGTTCGATGTGGAACTCTATCTCGAGGAGATGCTTCGCGTTCCTGAACCTGACACGGTTAATCTTGAGCCTTCCGATCTCAGAAGTCGTCTCTACGTGCTTCATGACGCAGCAATTCGTCTCCCATTCTGGTATGCGCACAATCTTGAGTCTTGTGACCTCCACAGGTACGCGAAAGGCATCGTAGATTCCTTGGCCAAAGTGACCCTCGGCCTCCTCCTTGTCCATCTCGAACTGCAGAATCTCAGAATCTTCCCCAATCTTCCTGTTCGCCTCAGCCTCGAGTTTTGCAATCTCTTCGTTGGTCGGCTTCCTCCCAAACTCTACATTGAGCAGACCTCTGTTCTCGCTCACGTGGACTGAGGTTGTTAGCCTCGCCCCAAGAATCTTGATCACTGCTCCTTTCAGAACGTGGACAGCGGAGTGAGTCCGTACCTCCGCACCGTTCAATGCACTACGCCCTTACGACCTTGAGTATGTCAAAAAACTTCGTCTCCAGTCCGTACCTCCTCTCGTTCTTCTTCATGTGTAGGAAGATTGACAGAAGGTTCGGAAGCTGTTTGAAGAGACTGAAGTTCCCGTCAATCTTCGCCTTCACGAACCTGTACACCTTGGCATAGATCCTGAATCTTTGAAGCACGTCGCTTCTGTACGACTCCAGATTGTTGATATTCTCTACAAATGCGTCTGCGCACTGCATGCTCGGGATTATGCCTTCGCCGAGAAGAGGGTAGACGCTACCGATAGACTCTCCAACGCCCACGACCTTTCCGGAAGAGAAAGGCTGGCAGTACAACGGAGGAATGATGCGGACGGGCCTGCCTATCTTCCTGACAGTTTCACAATTGTACTTCTTGAGGAATGCTTCAAGTTCTCCCCTGTACTTGCCGTAGTAGTCTCCCGCCCCAATGTGTCCTACGCCGTCGCCCAAAGGGAAGAACCAAAAGTACCCGGTCAACCCGCGGTACGGCTTGATGTAAAAATCGTCCCACGGAAATTCCTTTGATTTCACCTGGTACTCGACACTTGGAATGACCACATCGTGAGCCACCTTCGGAAGAAGAGCCCTCTGGAGACCGGTCGCGTCTATCACCATGTCAAAGTCGTGAAGATCTCCGTTCGAAGCGTTGATCTGTCTTCCCCAGTGCACTTCCTTCCCCTCAAGCATATCCTCGACCAGCTTGTGCTTGTCGTAGGTGACTAGACCCTTCAGATTGATATCGAACTGAGAACCTCCCGTATCGACAACCATCCTCTTCCCCCTGTGCATGATGTAATCGCTAAAATTGAACCCCGCCTTCTTTATCATGTCAGCGATGTACGGAGCGCTCGTCCCCCACGCACAGACCGTGTACCATTTCTCCTTTGGGCGCATCTCGAAGCATTCTACCTTATGTTCGCTAGGTATCCTGTTGAGTAGGTACGATCCAGCTACACCTGCTCCGACTATGGCAATCCTCAAACTGTTACTTCCCCGCTCCTGCCCTCAGAATTAACGGTTTCTACAGCAACGCCGGCTCCTTCTCGCGGAACGAATAAATCATGGTCGATTTGCGCATAATACAGCCATGTCGAAAGGCCTAGAGGATGTCGTGGCAGCAACGAGCTCCATCACCTATATTGATGGGATAAAGGGGAGACTCCTTTACCGAGGGTACGACATAGCCGACCTTGTCGAGAACTCGTCGTACGAGGAGACTGCCTATCTCATCTGGAACGCGAGGCTCCCGACCGAGCGTGAGTTGTCCGACTTCACGAAGGGCCTCGTCTCCAAGAGACTGATTCCCAGTGGCGTGGACTCGGTCCTGAACTCTCTCCCGACGAACTGTGACGCGATGGACGCTTTGAAGATTGCAGTTGCTGTACTCGGCATATTTGACGATCCGATGTATTCGACGCAGGAGAAGGCCGCATCGATAGCCTCCAAAATGGGCACGATGTCGGCTACGATTCATCGCCACAAACACAACACGCAACCGCTGAAACCCAAGGATGGGCTGAACTTCTCAAGCAACCTTCTATACATGATCACCGGGAAGGAACCAGATGAACTCATGGCGAAGGTTATGGATGTTGTTCTGATCCTTCACGCCGACCACGAGCTTAACGCATCTACGTTCGCGGCGAGAGTGGTAGCTTCCACTCTCTCGGACATCTACTCATCGATAACAGCGGCAGTTGGAGCCCTGAAGGGTCCACTCCACGGCGGCGCGAACGAAAAGGTGGTGGATATGACCGAGGAGATCGGGAGCCCCGACAGGGCCGAGAGGTACGTCCTTGACAAGCTCTCGAGAAAGGAGAAGATCATGGGGTTCGGGCACAGGGTCTACAAGACCGATGACCCTCGAGCGAAGATCTTGAAGGATTATGCGAGAAAGCTCATCTCAACAGATAAGGACCGGAAGGATTTTGAGATACTGACGAAGCTGCAGGAGGTAATGATCAAGGAGAAGCAACTCCACGCGAACGTGGACCTCTTCTCTGGCTTCGTGCTCAACCACATCGGTGTTCCGACCTACCTCTTCACCCCCATCTTCGCCGTAGGAAGGAGCATGGGCTGGTTGGCACACATAATGGAGCAGTATTCGAACAACCGCATCATGAGGCCAGTTGCCGAGTACTCCGGACCACAGCAGGAACTGTACGTACCGGTTGAGCGCAGGTCGGCCGGTGTCCGCTAATTGAGGCTCGAAGCGCTCGTCCAGAGGACTCCGGTCACGGTAAAGTCAGGGGCGTCGATCAAAGACGCCGCTCGGCTCTTCGCGCAACATAAGATTGGACTTCTCGTCATAACGTCGAAGGAGGACCAGAGGAGACCCGAGGGCGTCGTCTCTGAGAGAGACGTTGTCAAGGCCGTAGCCAGTGGGAAATCAAGTGGAGATTCCGTCGACTCCATAGCCACGAAGGAACTCGTGACCGTACAGAGAAGTGACTCACTCTCGAAGGGGCTGAAGAAGATGCTCGACCACAACATCAGACACCTGGTCGTAGAAAACTACGACGGGACCCTCTACGGCGTCGTCTCCGTGAGAGATTTCCTGCGAGAGAGGAAAATCTTCGAGGAGCTCATCAAGGAAGAGGCGAACTCTTACGCAACGGATTGAGATTCTCGCGCACCTGCATTCAAGATTTAAATAGCGCGTGAGGTCATATTCAAAAATAATTCAGTGATTCGCTGTGGTCCTCTTTGGTGACGTAGGCTCCATCTTCATCATGGCTGTCGTGGGAGTGGCATTTACCCTTCCGACGGTAATCATCCCGAGGCTCCTGGGGCCCCACAAACCGAATCCAATCAAGAACGCGCCGTTCGAGTGCGGGCAGCCTCCGTTGGGGCCGGGGAAGATGCACTTCATGATGCAGTACTATGCGTACCTATTGATGTTCGTGGTCTTCGACGTGATGGCGATGTTCCTGTACGCGTGGGCTGCAGCCTACCTACCACTCGGATTGGGAACCATCTCGAGCTGGGTCATGACAGCTTTCATCGGGGCGTTGCTTATGCCGATGGGATACGCCGTCTACATGGCGGGGAGGAGGGAGATTTGGTAGCCGTCCAGAAGAGCGGGACTTTCCAGTTTCTCGTGGGCAAGGTAAACGAAGTTCTGCAGGACGCGATAGGGGCCCCGATCCGTTACCTCGCGAACTGGGGGAGGTTATACAGCCTCTGGCCCGTCCACCTGGAGACGGCCTGCTGCAGTGTCGAGGTCGGCGCGGCCGCCGGCTCCAGGTTCGACATGGAGAGGTTCGGTGCCCTCGAAGCATTCGGTTCTCTGCGGCAGTGTGACCTCCTGATAGTCATGGGAACAGTAACGAGAAAGCTCGCTCCCAGGCTCAAGCTGATCTACGACCAGATGGCTGAGCCCAAGTGGGTGATCGCCATGGGTGCTTGTGCAATCACCGGGGGACTCTACTTTGATTCATACAATGTCCTTAGAGGGATAGACGACATCATCCCTGTCGATGTTTTTGTGCCTGGGTGCCCTCCAAGGGCAGAGGCTCTCCTTCAAGGCCTCGTACTCCTTCAAGAGAAGATACGAAAGTCTCAGAGTCTGCGGGGTGTGTGAGCGCAGATGGCGACGGCAGGGCAACCACCGCCCCAACCCGCTCCTCAAGCTTCGCCCACAGTGACTCCGCAACCCAAGAGAGCTGTGGAACTCTCGAACAGGCTCAAGGAGAGGTTCCCCGATACGGTCATCGACTACATGAAGGAGAAGAGGCTCAAGATCACCACCACTCCAGAGAAGATCAGGAACGTCGCCGAATTCGTGAGAGATGATCTAGGCTTCGACCACATTAGTTGCGTCTCGGGGACAGATTACATTGGGAAGAACGAGATCGAGATAGTCTACTTCGTTGGCAGCCTCTCCCAATCAGAGATGAAGGACTTTGTCATCGCCGTCGCCGAGAGACCAAAGCGAGACAACCCAGTTGTCCAGTCACTCATCGACGTTTGGCCGGGTGCTGAGTACCATGAGCGGGAGACGTACGAGATGCTCGGAGTGAACTTCCAGGGTCATCCAGACCTAAAACACCTTCTCCTCCCGGAGGACTGGAGCGACCTGCCTCCTCTTCGCAAGG
>JACPTA010000109.1 GCA_016193005.1 Nitrososphaerota archaeon
ATTCGACGAGTTATCTCAGTTGCCTCCGTTGGCGAGATTAGAACCATTTAAATCGAGAAACAAGGTCGGACGAGTCTGGATTGCAACCCGGGGAGTCAGACCTGCTCTCCATCCTCGTCACTGCTATTGTTCCGTTCGCTGTCGTTCTGATTCTGACGCCCAAATTTGCATCATTGCTCAAGAGGAGGAATATGCTCGCGAAGGACGTCCACAAGAATGACGGCAGAATGGTACCGAGCCCTGCAGGTCCGTTGCTAATTTGTGCTCTTGTCCTGGGGGAGATAATCGCCTTCGTGTTCTACGGGAGCATCATTCCGCTTGTGATGATTGGTGTCATCCTGATAGCCGGTCTGATAGGCTTGCTCGACGACGTTCGATCGCTGTCCGGGGAGCTGAAGCCGACACTCCTTATCTTCGCAGCCCTGCCGATGCTGCTTGGACAGAGGATATACCCCGAGCTATACAACCCGCGGCTCTACTTTCCTCTCTTCACCTCTACGGGTACCCATTTCATAATTTTCGGAATCCTGATACTTGCTTCGATTCCTGTCGTCTCAAACGCCTTCAATATGATGGACGCGTTCAACGGCGAGATATCGGGGTTCACACTGATCACTTCAGTCGCCCTCATAGTCGCGATAATCCTCCGAGCGACTGTCCTCCAGAACTACTCCTCTGTCCGGCTTGCAGTCGCGCTTCCGCTGGTGAGCGTTTCGCTGGCCTTCTTCTTCTATAATCGGTACCCTTCGAGGATATTCGACGGAGATAGCGGCAGCTTGACTTTTGGTGCCATGTACGCGGCGCTGGCCTTCATTGGCGGCGTCGAGTTTGCAGCCCTTGTGGCTATCATCCCCGCAGTGATGAACTCATTCTACATCATCTCCAGCGTAAAGAGGATAGTCGAACGCAGACGGATGGCCGTCAGGCCGACTTTCCTGCGGGGAGATGGGATGCTGCAGGCTACCGACAAGACTGGCGCGCCCATGACGCTCGCCCGCATGATCCTTCTCGACGGGCCTCTCTCGGAGCAGCAGATAGTCAATCGCGTCTTTGTTCTCACAATCTTCTCGAGTCTGCTCGCCGTCCTCACGGCAGTCTTCACGTGGCTGATCCGCGTATGAAGGGAATCTACTGGCTCATGGTCGTCATCATTGCCGCGTGGGTGCTGATTCTGGCGGAATCCTATGTCTTCTTCGCCGTCATCCAGCCACTTGGCCCGCCTATCCACGTAGGACCACTTCCCTCCACACTCGCGAAGATAGCCGGTACAATCGGCCTCGCGGTTCTCTGGTTCGTCGTCACCATCTCTCTCAGGGCTCTGTATCTTCGTTCAAGGGCGTTCAGGTCTCCCAGCGGCGTCTCCTAGAGTCGTATTCCGCCCTCGAGTATGCTGGGCGAGCGGGTACCCCCACCACGACCGTGTTATCAGGGACATCCTTCGTTACTACCGCCCCCATCGCCACCACGCTATTCTTCCCAATGCGCACCCCAGCCTTGACCACGGCCCTCGCCCCGATGACGGCGTTATCGCCGATTACCACACCAATCAACCGCTTGCTCGGCGGATACGGGTCGTTGGTGAGAACTGCAGCAGGTCCTATGAACACATTCTTTCCAATCACGGTAAGAGGAGGGATGTAGACGCTCCCCTCGATTCTTGAGTTGTTCCCTATCTTCACGTCATAATCAATATGGGTCAGGGAACCGATCACGACGTTATCGCCTACTCTTGATTTCGAACCGATGTACACGAAATGCCAGACCTTTACGTTCCTTCCGAGCAGAGCATCCTTTGCGATGTAGTTGACCGGCTTCGAGTCCCTCTTCGGCATGCTACGGTTGAACCATTCATCGACCCTCAGTTAAGCTATTCCTCGAGTTAGTCAACCTCTGGTCCAGCAACAAACTCAGAATCTGATCCTGAACAGAAGCGTCGAGAGCGCTCGTAGGTTCTCCACTTCCAGCGTGAGCCTATTTTAACGCTCAGGCGGGCGACTGGCCATCTCGATGTCTCCGATAGCTTGGTGTTTCTGTCCGGACAGGAGAAGCTGGCCAACGAAAATCTGCCGAAGCGGTAAATATGACCGCGTGTAACGCAACCCTCAAAAATGCAGGAGCAATTTCTCTACATGACCACGAGAGGGTGGAAGAGTGGGAATAGTCACCGGATAGAAATTTGGTTCGTGGAGCTTGAGGGGATCTATTACATCGTCTCCTCCGAGATGAGGGAAAATTCCCACTGGGTTTCAGAACGTCAGGCACGACTCATCCGTCACCTTCAGGGTTGGGAAGAAAACGTTCACGGGTTCCAGCTCGGAGACAAGAAAGTCGAACCCGCGTTGTTCGCGGCAGTCAAGAAGCAGATGGAATCAAAATACAAGTGGGGTGATGGTCTAATCGTGGAGCTAACCCCAGTTACAGCGCGAGAGACCAGTGGTTAGGGTCGCAACCTCGGATCGATGCTTCTCATGGCTCGGTCGAGGTGGTGCCCGGTCAGGGAGAAAGCAA
>JACPTA010000110.1 GCA_016193005.1 Nitrososphaerota archaeon
GCCAATCCCTCGCCGAGGGCATGGAAGCCTATTCCAAGCGCGGCTATCCCCCCTACTCCGTAAGTTATCTCATTGAGAGAATTCGACGCATGGTAGGACGAGGATGAGACGAATCTTTCAAGGCCAAAGAGGATGATTAGCGTGACGGCGAAGGAGAGCGCCAGGACCACATGCGTATAGTTACCGCCGAAACCTTGATTGACATCGAGCAGGCTCGCATCGTTCATCACATCAAGAAAGAACCAGAACAGGATTCCCGAACAGTATGCCGCTCGAAGAAGCGGAACCGTTCCATGATTCGATCTGTAGAGCTTAGGGATGAAGAGGCCCAGATAAAGAGGAATGAACGTCGCGAGCACACTTTGGAGCAGCCCGGAAAGTACCTCAACCATCTCCGAAGTTCAGCAAGTCGACTTACTCCAGTCGATCTATAAAGTGTTGTGGCTCAATCTACGAACTTCCTTTTACTCCAAATTTTCCGCGGACCATAGCCCCCTTAGGCCGTCATCTCTCTCCGCGTCTCAGGGCATCGTAGGGTTCCATGCCACTTGCCACTCGTGCTGGCCAGAGCGCCGCGACCACACCAGTGAAGACGGACACCAGGAGCGCGAGAAGTATCAGGCCACCCAGTTGCGTGACTGGCGGAGTTGCGTAGGGGACGCCGAGCGTCGTGATTATGCGGGTATAGAGGGAGTAGAAGAGAACCAGAGCTCCCAACACTCCCATAGATCCGGCCACCCCAGTGACAACGATGGTCTGAGTCGTCACCAACCTCCGTATGAAATTCTTGCTTGCGCCCAGAGCCCTGATCAAGCCAAACTCTGCTTTTCTCTCGTTGATGGCTAGAGATGTCGTGGCGCTCACCAGGAGGACCGCACCTCCCCAGACCAGGGCTCCAGAGATCGAAAACTGAGAGAGCAGACCTGCGAAGCGCGTGCTCGCTGAGCGAACGAGTGAGTTGAAGGTGAAGACCTGAACGTTCGGAATCTGGGCAGAGATTGCTTGGGCCGCCAAATCAGGATTGACGCCGTCGTTGAGTTTCACAAAGACAGCGCTGATTGCACCTTGTGGGACATTCAGAGGGGCGATGAAGCTTGGATCACCCACACCAGGGTGCCTGGCCTGCCATTGCTGCATCCTTGCCGCCGTGTCCATTGAGACGAAGACCACCCTATCCATGAAGGTTCCCGTCGGCGCGAGCCTGAATTGGGTGATGAGCTTCACTCCGAAGAATCGTCCGCCACCTGGAATGACGTCCCACGGAGGCAGGTCCGCTCCCAGGATTGTCGTGTCGCCAGCCAGCGGATTGGTGATGTTCGCAGGCAGCCAGCTCTTGAGCATGAAGTTGTTGTGGGGGTCTATCGCAATTATGACGTTGAACACTGGCTGGCCAACATCACCTCCTGCCTGACCGAACTCTGCGAGGAAGACCTGCGGCGTAGCGGCCTTGACCCCCTGCACCGCGGCGATATTCCGAGTTTCGCTCGATGACATGTAACTGTCCGTGGGAGTGTAGACCAGCGTGAAGAACGGCTGGGTGGAGGGTGCACTCCCACGTGGAATTACCATCACATCGGCACCGAGCTTGTTCCTGGCCTGTTCAATGCTGTAGTTCGCTCCGGTTGTCAGGAGGAGGGTGACGAAGAGCGCCCCAACCATCACGCCGACGGCCGTCCCAGAGGCTATTGTCCTGAACGCTCGCCCCCGGAGGTCTCGCCTAATCAGCGTCGAGAAGCTTGGGGCCTTGAGCCGGCGTCCCGATCTATCCTTCCTGGCACTCACGGAGTCCGTTCACCGAAGAAGTCCGACGATCCGAGTGAGTCCATACCCACCTCTTCCAATATCCCGTTCGCCATCCTGTGCACCTGAGTGCCGTATTTCGCTAGATCGAGGTTGTGCGTGACCATTACTATCGTGCGAGGACCATCAGAATGAATCTGTTGCATGAGATTCATGATCTCAAGTTCGGTAGCCTTGTCCAGGTCGCTGGTCGGCTCGTCTGCGAGAAGGATCTTGGGATTGTTCATGAGGGCCCGGGCGAGGGCGACCCTCTTCTGCTGCCCGACCGAAAGCTGGGCGGGATAAGCATCTGTCTTCTGGGAGAGACCAACGAGTTCAAGTAGCTTGAGCGCTCTCTCGCCGACGTTCTCCTTGCGCTGAGCAAACATTGTGGGGAGGCTCACGTTGTCCATCACGGTCATCGTCGGAATCAGACTTGGAATCTGGAAGACGAAACCGATCTTCTCTGCCCTGAACTTGGATTGCTGCGAATCCCTCAGAGTCCAGATGTCGATGTCGTCCACAGCAACCTTTCCCGAGGTGGGCCTAGTGAGTCCCCCAATGAGGCTCAGGAGGGTCGTCTTTCCAGAGCCAGACCTTCCAACTATCAGAACAAACTCCCCGTCGACGACCTTGAAGTTTGCGTTCTCTACCGCCTTGACGAGGACATCCCCACTCAATTGGTAGTGCTTGGTAACATTCTGAAGGTCTATCATCTACTCTCCCCTTCTCACAGCGTCATACGGGTCCATACTGCTGGCCACGTAGGCCGGATAGGTAGAAGCTCCAACCCCGATTACGACCCCCAGCACGAGGGAAGTTATCGCAAACTGGACGAACTCGATGAAGTCGGGCTGGATGAAGGATACGCCGTAGGCCGCGCCCAGATAACTCTCGGATAGGAAGAGCACCGCGGCTCCCAAGCCCAACCCCGCAACGCTCCCAATAATCGATACGATGGCAACCTCCGTCACTATTATCCTCGAGATGAACCGCTTCGTTGCTCCGATCGAACGCAATAGCCCGAGCTGTCTCTTCCTCTCATTAATAGTCATCGAGAGCAGGGAGGCTATGAGTATAAGGACCGCGGCTCCCATCAGCCCTGCAATCAAGAGCTCATATGTTGCGATGCCACCGGTCTCAAGAGCCACCCTTCGTGCAACCACCGATGCTTCCAACATTGTGTGGTCCCCCATCAGTTGTATGACCTTTGCGTCGATATCCTGAGGCTGCACGTCTGCCTGCAGCCTTACCAGCATGGCAGATATCTGTCCATCCCTGAACTTGAGTGGAGAGAATGGCGACCCGTAGGTTTCGTTGGCAATGCGCCAAGCAGTCTGAATGGGAAAGAAGACGGACCTGTCCATCGTGCTATTTGTTGGGTCGAGGACTCCTACGACCCTTAGCATCAAATCATCTTCGGGACCCAGGATCCAACTTAGATCTTGGCCTTCTCTTAGACCGGTCGAAGCGCCAGCGACCGCGTTATCAGAAGCGAATGGAGAGGGGCGGTTGGGGCCGAGCCACGGGAAGACCGTGAAATCGGTCTCAGGATCAAAACCTATGAGCTGGACTGTCCGTGGAGTCGCGGAGATGTTGACCTCACTCACGAACAACTGAGGGCTGACGCCGATCACACCAGGGACGGCTGCCAGTTGACTGACGAATGTGGCGTTGAAATCCTCGTATCGGGTGTTCTGAGGATTGAAGGGAGGGTTGCTCTCAGGGTTTCTTGCAGGCGCGATGAATATCGCATCTCTCCAGCGGATGTACGAAACCGTGCGTTCCAGCGCAGAAGGCAAGATCATCATGTCCGCTCCCAGACGGGCCGAACCGACCTCGGCGCTCCTCTCCACACCCAATTCTAAGACTGAAGTTGAGAATAGGAGGCTGACCACGACTGCCACGGCTATCATTACCGTAACCGTGCGGAATCTGGCCGAAAGCATGTTCCTGCTCACTATGCGTGATGATTTCAATTCACCATACCGACGCGCTCTAACGCTACTTGACCCTGAGGACGTGTAGGCGCGTAACCTCCTATGTCTGCTGCCTGACCACGGCGGATTTTAAGCGTTCCAGACCCGAGGCCGAAAAATCACGGACTGGCCTAGCCGCGTCAAAAGAAGTCGAGCCTCTCGGAATCTCGAACTAATCCTTTGGGTTCGTGAAAGTCGACTCTTCTACCTAACTCATCGGTGACCGTTCATGTTGACCAAAGCTCTCGTTTCGCTTTCGATAGGATTGAGTCTCTGGCCACGCGCCTCAGCCACCCTCTTCACTGGCTCAAGGAAGTAGGCTATCAAACTCTTGCTCAGCTGACCCTTCATGAACGGGCCGAGCAGTCTGTAATATCCTCTGAGGGAAGCGTTCATCGTAAATGTTATTCGGGTTCCGTCGGTCGTTGCGGTAAGAGTGTAGGTGGCCTTGCCCGTCAGAGTTCTTCTCCTTATCTCTCTCACGATCTTCTCGGGCGCGCGCACCCTTTGAACGATGGTGTACCTCTCGTCTTTTACGCTGTCGAAAACTTCGAAGACGCGCTCCTCATGATGTTCTTGGACAAGTCTTACTGAGGTTACTCCGGGAAACGCTCCCGCCCAGTTTCTGAAATCGGCGTTGAATGCAAAGACCTCGTCTCGAGGAGCTTGGATTGTGTCCGAAACTTCCACGTAGATCAATCGGATGCCACCACGTTCTATCAAACGTGATATATCGAATTTGACCAAAATTCCAGAGGAGAAGGACTCACTTTTGTGGAATGCATCGACGCCAAATCCAAGAATTCTTGGTGTTTCTTGACCATTCTCCCGCCCGCAGATGTAAGATTTTCATGTTCTCCTTGGAAGAAGATTCGGCGGAGGAACTATGCTTGCAATTCTTGTCAACGTTTGATTAGCTAGATTTATTTTAAGAGTTCGGGGCGGTCCGGCCCAAATGACGACAGTCTGGAAGACGATGACGCACAACGGCGTAGCATTCCCGGAGCCGCATCTTCCAACTGGCCTGACCGTGAAGGTGAAGGGGAGAGAACTCCCCCTGACCCCGCTCGCGGACGAGATGGCCTACCACATAGCGAAAAAGAAGGATACTCCCTACGTGAAAGACCCAGTCTTCCTCCGTAATTTCATGGAGGGCTTCAGGAAAGAGCTTCCAGATTGGTGCAGAGAATCCAAATTCGAGGACGTGGATTTTTCGAAGTTCTACGACCGGGTGGACGAGGAGAAGAGAGCCAAGGCGGCGATGACCAGAGAGGAGAAGAAGGCTCAGGCCGCTGCAAGAAAGAGCAGGAAGGAGGAGCTGAAGGGAAAGTTCGGCCGGGCCACGATAGATGGTCAAGAGGTCGAGATAGCCAACTGGATGGTCGAGCCACCAGGCCTCTTCATGGGCAGGGGCGCTCATCCACTTCGAGGAAGCTGGAAGCGGAGGGTTCTGCCAGAGGACGTCCTTCTGAATCTGGGCGAGGACGCCGCCGTGCCTCTAGGAAGGTGGAAGGAGATAGTTCATGACCACGAGTCTGTGTGGTTCGCGAAGTGGATTGACAATCTCACGGAAAAGGAGAAGTATGTCTGGCCTCACGAGAGTTCGGAACTCCAGCAGTCGAGGAACAAGGAGAAGTACGACAGGGCGATTCTGGCAGGTAGGAATCTGGAGAAGGTCCAGGCGAGAATCCTGAAGGCGATGGGTTCGCGTGACGAGAAGCTGAGCAAGATCGCAACAGTCTGCTACCTGATCGACAAGCTTGGCATGAGGGTTGGGGATGAGAAGGACGAAGACGAGGCCGATACTGTTGGCGCGACGACTCTCAGGGTGGAACACCTGAAGCTCAGACAGAATGGAATCCAGTTCGACTTTCTCGGGAAAGACAGCGTGCAGTGGGTGAAGCGGATTGAAAGCCCAGAGGAGGTAGTCGTCAAGAACATCAAGAAGTTCGTGACAGGAAAGAAAGCCAGTGAGGAGATATGTGAAGAGCGCCGATGATCTCGAGAAGGTCTACCACGCGAAGATGGCGAATCTTGAGGCTGCCATCTTCTGCAATCATAAGAGGACTCCTCCCAAGAACTGGGAAGAGTCGCTGAAGAAGAAGGAGCAGAAGCTCGCCGAGTATCAAGAGAAGGGGAAGGAGGAACGGGTCAGGAAGATGCGGATGAACATTGAACTGGCAGTAAAAACCAGGGATTACAACCTTAACACGTCACTGAAGAGCTACATAGACCCTCGCGTCTTCAAGTCTTGGGCAGACTACGTCGGATTAGACTGGAAGAAGATCTACACATCGTCACTAATGAGGAAGTTCGGATGGGCAGCGAAGTCACGAAAGGCGTGGGAGGACGCTCCGATTGTACCCATACCCGTCGTACGCAATCCACATGCCGAGAAGGACACTGGCTGATCCGGCAGTCATCCAATGAGCTTCTTCGCCGCCTGGAGGTCGGCGAGATTCTCCCTCTTGCCGTCGACTGGGGTTTCCATGACTATCGTGCGCATCGTCATGTCCCTGTAGTGGAGAAACGACCTGAACCCGGCCTCCCCTATGTATCCTAGCCCAATATGCTCGTGCCTGTCGAGGTTGCTACCCAGTTTGCCTTTGGAGTCATTAAGGTGGATCACCTTGATCTCGTCAAGACCAACGAGATCTTCGAAGAGACCCAGCGTGCGCTCAACCGCCGCCTTTGAGGAGAGGTCGAAGCCAGCAGCGTATGCATGACAAGTATCGAGGCATATGCCGACCCTCTCTCTGCTCTTTATCGCACCAAGGATTAGATCGAGCTCCTCGAAGCGCGCCCCGATACAGTTCTTCTGCCCCGCCATGTTCTCAAGCAGAATCATCTAGTCGCCACCGCTCGCGGAGAGCGCCTCA
>JACPTA010000053.1 GCA_016193005.1 Nitrososphaerota archaeon
ACCCGTGGCGAGACCCAGTCTGATCAAGACTCCATTCATGAACCCAAAGCCTCCAATCCATATCCATTTCCAGACGACTCCCGTTCCAAAGTCCGAGACAGCCCAGGGAAGCAGCGCAAGTACTTTCAGGAAGGATCCACCAGGAATCACTTCGTTCAGAACGAGTGCGATGCCCAGTGCCAAGCCTGTCGTTAGAAAGATTCCCTCGATATCCAGCTGGACGGTTCTAATGAAGGCACCCTGAACGTCTGGATCCGACAGCGCCTGAATGTAGTTGTCGAAACCTGCGAAGAAGGGAACCACCTCGCCCCCCCTGATCTTGAACGAGTGGACGCTCAACCAGAATGAGTAGCTTATAGGATACACTACCCACGCGATCAAAAAAAGGGCGACAGGGATTGTCACCATCAGGGCGAAGCGCGTGTCACGCATACCTCTCCCCTCGTAGTGGCAATCCTTGCTTATCTCTCACTCCTGGCTAGCTACTGGCTTCTTTTGCCAGCGCTATTGCTTTGTTCCGAAGGTTTGTGATGGTTGTCTGCTGGTCCTGAGAGCCCGTCAGGTACTTTGGTCCCTGGTTGGAAAGTTCGACCATAAAGTCGTCTCCCCACGGTGCTCTCGAAACTTGGTTGTATGTGGCCTTCCCGAGCACGTCAGTCAATATGGGAAGTTCCTTGTCGGGGTCGGGCACCGAGGTCCTCAATGCCTCCCTGGCGTCCGGGCCGTTATTCCAGTCCACGTAGGCTGTGTAGGCTGCAATGTCTGCTTGAGCTGCGATTCTCAGCGGTTGATACGCGAACCCTGTTCTGTCCTTCCAAGTCATCCAGACAATCAGGGCCCTTGCCCTCTCTAGGAGGTCAGGGTCATTCTGGATGTTTCTGAGGATGTAGACCTGCTGGACTACGTAGCCCCAGCCGGTCTGACCTTCAGTTGTCGGGTTCGGTACGGGATGAACGAAGCCACCTATCTTGGACACTTCCGGATTGTTGAGGTATTTCAGGGCGTACTGCCACCACAGAGCGTATGCGAAGGTGCCTGTCTCGATTAGGCCGTCAACGTCACCGTCGCTGCTGAGGGTGAGGATGTCCTTCGGGATAAGCCCTTTGTCCCAGAGGTTCTTCCAGTCAGTCAGCAGGTCTGCTACGCCGGTGTTGGTATCGAAGAGGGGTGCGAATTCTGGCGCCGGTGTGAAGAGCTCCTTGTTGTAGCCAAATCTGGCGCCAGCCTCACCCATGAATCCGAGTGGCAAGCCCCATCCCGGGAATGCCTGATACCAGAGTGGAAGTAGTGGCGTGCTGGCAGCGCCCTTCTGCTGAATTGTTTCTACCTGGCTATAGAGGTCTTTGTAGCTTGTCGGGTAAGAGTTTTCCAAACCCACTTGTTCCAGCAACTTGCTGTTGGCCAGCGGTACGCCAAAGCAGCTCTGGTAGTAGGGAAGTGCAAGCTGGTGCTTGTTGTCGAGAGAAGTTATGGTGTCTACGAAACTGGGGTATCCTGCTCTTATTGCTTCGACCTGATCGGAAACATTCCAGAGGATCCTTCCCTGGGGAAAGTTAGCTTTGATTAGTCCGCAGTCTGATGTGAGACCGTTGGCGAAGAACTTGTAAGCCATGCTCGGCGTTGCGTACGCTAGGTCGAGGTCGTTTGATAGCAGCTTTGTCTGTATCGCCGCAGCATAGTTGGCCGTGACAGTTTCGAGCTTCACGTTCTCGTTCATCTGCTCGTTGTATCTGTCCACACCTAGCTGGACGAGGTCCGGGCGGAACGCCCAGATGTCGAGCTTGACCGGTGTACTCGGAGGTGGCCCGCTCTCCCAAGACGCGCCAGTCGCAGTAGTTGCACTGGAGATTGTTACGCTGGTGGTCGGAGGCGCTGAAGTCGTAACTGAGGTAGTTACACCTGTCGGCGCTTCGCCACCCTGCGATACGTATGCAAGGTAACCTGCGGCTCCAACCACGACGACTCCGGCTCCGATTGCGACAGCAGCACCCTTGCCGAGTGCTTGTCTTCTCGTTATCCTTTGATTGAATAGGTTTTGGACCGAATTGTTTTCTACTGAATTCAGAGGAACTTCAGAGGGTTTTTTCTTCCTTACTGAATTACTCATGTAGCCCAGTCGAATGGCCCGAATCTATTTAAGCGTTCTTCGGTGCACAATATTGTGCAGCGGAGATGCCGAGATTTTTGGCAATTCCACGCCATTCGCCCACAATTTAAGAGCTTGATTCTCAAGCAAAGAGCGATGCAATTACTAGAGCTGGCGAGCAGGAAAGTCCAGTCGGCAATCGAAGGCAAGCGGAGCGAAATCGTCGGATTCCTGAGCGAGTACATCAAGCGCAAGTCCGTAAACCCGAAGTACGAGGAGGGGGCGGAGGAGAAGACCTGCCAAGATTGGCTGAGAGCCGAACTTGCCTCCTGGCGAGTCTACGACAAGGTAGACTACTGGGAGAAGCGAAAGGGGAGACCGAATGTTGCGGCCGTGCTGAAAGGCGCTGGAGGCGGGAGGAATCTCATGTTCAACGGACACTCTGACGTCGTCCCTGTTCCGAAGGCGTCACTTCCGTACTGGACCACGGACCCATTTGGAGGAGAGGTGAGGGAAGGGAGGGTCTACGGTCGAGGGGCGACCGACATGAAAGGAGGAGTGGCCGCTTTCATCTGGGCCACCAGGATTGTGAAAGAATCTGGGGTAGTGCTCCAAGGGGACGTCGTCGATACGATGACCATCGCCGAGGAATCAGGTGAGCACGATATTGGAGTCGACACGATCGTCGAAAGAGGATACAAGGCGGATTTCCTCGTCAACGCAGAAGCCACAAACCTTCAGATCTGTCCGGTGGGGGTCGGGCTGTACTTCTTCAAGCTGAAGGTCAGGGGTAAGCCCATCCACACCAGCATGAAGTACAAGTGCTCGTTCCCTCAGCCGATTGGAGTACAAGTTCCTGGCGTCAGTGCCATCGATAAGATGGTCAAGTTCATCACGCAGTTCCAGGAGCTCGAGAGGGAATGGGCACATCGGAAGAAATTCCAACTTGTGCCTCTCGGTGCGTCGAATCTGACTCCTACGATAATAAGAGGGGGAGAGTACATCGGTGGAATCTCCGAGAATTGCGAGGTCATCTACAACGTCTGGATAAATCCGGATGAAAAGCCAGAAGACTCGATAAACGAGATAAGAACATTCGCCAGCAGGCTGGCTGAGAACGACGAATGGATGAAGGAGCATCCACCCGTCATCGAGGCTCCGGCTCCAGAATTTCCTGAACTTTGGCCCTCCTACTCCGTGCCTCTCGACCACCCGGGTGCGGTTACCTTGGCGCAGGCGTACTCGGCTGCTCTGAAGAGAGATGTCAAGTGGGGCGCCTTCACGGCGGTGGCAGACGTCGTGTGGACGGCCAAGAAGGGGATTCCCGGGCTAATCCTAGGGCCGGGTGAGCTGACGATGGGCGTACACGGAATCGATGAATATGTACCGATAGAACACGTCGTCGACTGCGCCAAGGTTTACGCCGAAATGATACTCAGGTGGTGTGGGGTATCAGAGGTCGAGGCGTGACCGAATCTGTCTATGGCAGTTCTGCGCTCGAGGAAAATTTGTCGAGCACGTTGCCTGTGATCCTAGAGACGTTGTTATCGTAGCTGTTGTAGGACAGGGAGCCGCACCACGAGATCGACCCGACCGAGAAGACCCCTCCGTTTTTCGGATACTTGAAGTAGACCATATCGGCTCTTACTAGAGGATGCGTCGTCCCGCCCTGATTGCCGTCTGAAAGGGTATTCTCCTCAATCACATGCTGGTAGTTGTCGCTGAATCCTGTTGCGGTCGCGAGCAGGTGGGTGTGCGCGGGGGTTCCCAGCTCGAAATCCAGACGGTCCAGCTCGAATCCAGCAGCCCCTGACTCCTGAACAAGCGACGGGAAGTCCCCGACCAGTTCATCAGTCCCGACCCCCTCGAAGACAAAAGAAGCTCGCTCGTCGAAACTCCCGGGCTGTCTCTTGTATGGCTTGTTGACGTCGAAGCCCTGTGCGGAGAAACCGATTCCGACCGTCTTCTGCGGGTATCTCCCCCTGTTACGCCACACACCGCCCAGCTCCCCGGTGAAGCTGTTGTAGTACTCTCCCGGCTTGGCCATCCAAGATCCAGTTCCTCCCCATCTCCTTACCTCGAAGACATGAGGATGCTCGGGGTTGACCGTCGTAACCCAATAGAAGCCATTCCCACCGAGGTACATCTGCCTGCCTCCATTATTCAGGTATCTTTGGAGGGTATCGAGCATCTGTCCGGACCAGTATTCCGGGTGCGACCCGGTAACTACGACTTTGTACGGAGACAGCAGCCTCAATCCTTCGTGGTGAAGGTCTTCATCGGTGATGACATCGAAGTCGTAACCCTTCGCGACAAGCCAATCCAGAAGATGCAGATCCGCGTTGAACTGGTGCGGGGAGCCCTTGCCTTTCGATATCGACTGCATGTTGTACTCTGGCCTCATGTTGAGGATTGGCCTGAGCCGGGAGGTATAGCATACGCCGGACCCGTCGGTATGGTGATCGTAGAGGCTGAGTAGGTTATGTTCGACCACGTACACGTCCTGCCTTTGAGACGGATATCGTGCGGCCTCGGCTCCCATCAGGCGCCTTATCGCAGGGTCAACCAGCACATGCTCATTAGCATACGCGAGGTAGCTCAACGTCGGCATAAGCAGGCAGATTTTGGCGGTCGCTCCTCCCTTCTTTGGTCGAACGAAGAAGGGAACGTAATCCTCCGACCCATCCACCGTAAGGTGCACCGCATAGACACCGCTCTTCAAGTTCGCAGGCACTGCAAACTCAAAATCAGCCTTCCATCCTGCGTCGGTCAGGTCGTCGTCGTGGAAGTGAATCGCGTTGTACTCCTCGGGAGAACGTTTGAAATCATGCTCGCGTCCCGACCAGTTGTGACCAGTGACTGCCCTGGCGGGGAAGTTGACCGAAGTTCCGACGAGCTTGCTTCGCGAAAGGTCGTCTATCCGTGTGGAATGCGTATTCCTCGCAAAGTCCCAGGAAGCGACCAGCCCTTTCGGCACACGCCGAGAGGTGACGGCTGCCATCAGCCTCTCAAGCTCAGGCTTCGGCATCGATCTCGAGAAGATCTTGGCGCCGTCGATCTTGCCATTGAAGCGAGCAATCACTCCGTCCTGGGATTCATCCCTGTAGCCGGCGACCATCAGGTCTTCCTCGTTGGAACCCAGGATGTTCTTTGCCACCTTCCGTTCCACCAACGAATCGGAATCGGCGAGCTTGCAAGGTGCAACAACCTGCTGTCTTACCGATGCAACTCCTCTCTCCCCGTCATAAGTCGCGGCCACAAAATACCAAGTGAACGCATGCAAATCCTTCCCGCTTGAGACCTTCTCGACTTCACCGTTGCCGCCCCTTAGATTGAGCGCGAGCTGACCATTCTCATCGATAAAGAGCCCGTACGCAGATTCCTTCCGATTCCCCCACTGGGTAATGATTCCTTGCTTCCACTTTTTGGGAGTTGTCGGATAGATCCATGCCTGGATGGTGAGGCTTGACAACCTGCGAAGGAGCGGTCGATTTCGCACAAGGATGTATGAGCCCTTGCGGTAGCTCTGGATCCGTCCCCTGTACTCTCCTTCCACGCTCGACTGGACTTTCTCTTCTTTGAAGCCCGGTCCTCCCGGGTTCTCGTCGCCGTGAATCAACCTCACGATACTCGCGTTGTAGCTGGCCTCCTGGCAGCTGACCATGAAACGAATCCGCTGTCCTGGCTGGACGCTGAGCCTATCGGTGTAGCCGACCACCTTCATCGATTCACGCCCGGCGCTGTTACCACTCACGACCGTAAACACCCGTTCTTGCCGATTTAACTTATGCGGCTCGGGCAGAGAAAAGTCCTGGTCGCGTGAGATTGATGCGAACCCGTAACGAGGGTACCAGTCTTATTTCCCTGAATTATTAGGCGACTGCCATTTCGGTCTTCTTGTCGAAGATCTGCATCCCGTTGGGGTCAATCTGCACCCAGACCTTTTCTCTGATGGCAGACGAGAAGTTTGCGGATGTGACTGCCTTGTATACGTTGTCGCCTAGCTTGATGTCCACGATCGTTTCAGTACCAAGCGGCTCTACAGCGAAGATCTCGGCGGCGAAACTGTCACCGTCCATCTTTGAAGTCGAGATGCTGAGGTGTTGAGGTCGCACCCCGAGGACTAGTTCCGAATTGGGCGCCTTCTCGGAGACCGTTCTCGCCCTCGCAGGATCCAGAGTCACGCTGAAGTACGTGTCGCCGAGCACCGTCTTTCCTCCAGAGGTCTTCATTGTGCATGGAAAGAAGTTCATGGGCGGCGTCCCTATGAATCCAGCGACGAAGAGGTTGGCAGGCTTTCTGAACACGTCAAGAGGCTTCCCCATCTGGGCAATCTTCCCCTGGTTCATGACGAGAACCCTGTCAGCCATCGTCATCGCCTCCACCTGGTCGTGCGTGACGTAGATTGTAGTGATCTTCAGATCTTTCTGGAGGGCAATCAGCTCAGCGCGCATGTGGACTCGCAGCTTTGCGTCGATGTTGGAAAGGGGTTCGTCAAGAAGGAACAGTTTTGGCTCCCTGACTATCGCCCTCGCCAGGGCAACCCGCTGCCTCTCTCCTCCACTGAGTTGGTAAGGTCTCTTGGGTAGGAGATGGGCTATCCTTAGTTTCTCCGCCGCCTCCTGAACCTTTCTCCTTACCTCTTCCTTCGGCCTCTTCCTGATTTTGAGGGGAAAAGCGATGTTCTCGTTGACAGAGAGGTTCGGGTACAGCGCGAAGCTCTGAAAGACCATTGCGATGTCCCTCTTCTCCGGGGGTATGTCGTTAACGACCTGCTCGTCGAAGTATATCTTGCCCTCGGCTGGTTCTTCGAGCCCTGCGATGATGTTGAGGGTAGTGCTCTTCCCGCATCCCGACGGTCCCAGGATGATGAAGAACTCCTTGTCATCGACCTCGAAGGACGACTTATCCACAGCCAAGAAGCTTCCGTACTTTTTGGAGACTCCCTCTAGCCTTACTCTAACCAAATTGGCACCACTTCACCAGTTTTACAAAATATAAACTTTTGTTGCATGAGGAGTTTCTATCTTCCTAGTCTGTTCGAGCAAGGTTTCGTGCGGGCAGGGGGGCGAGGACCGGTCAAGTCATGACCACCGCGCTTGGGTCAACAATCTTGAGGCGCGTTATGTACCTTTGAAGAATTGCTGCAACAACGAGTGCTGGAATGATCTGTATCACGACCGCCGACGCAAAGAGATTATCGACCGCCTGCATGGCAAAGAACGATGTCATGAAGGAATTGTACACCTGCCCGGAGACCGAACCTCCGGTGAGGAGCCACGCGTTGAGAAATTCATTCCAGGGGTATAAGAAGGCTAACACGGCTGTCGCACCCAAGCCTGGGAGGGCAAAGGGGAGAACAGCATAGCGAAAGGCTTGGGACATCGTGGCACCATCAACCCTGGCTGCTTTCTCCAGGTCGCGGGGAAGCGAGCCGAAGAACCCGGTGAGAATCCAAGTGATTATCGGGATCGTAATGGAAAGGTCAGCGATGATTAGGGAGATAGGGTTCCCGAGGAGATTCACGCTCTTGAAGAGGAAGTAATACGGGATGACAACGGAGACCGGTGGGATCGCCCTCGAGCCAAGAAGGATACCCAGGTATGCGTTCCTGTACTTGATTCTAAACCTGCCCAAGGCGTAGCCCGCCGGAACCGCCGCGAGCATCGTGATGATCATCACAACTGGCGCGATGATTAGTATGTTGATGAGACCCCTGGTGAGCCCCTGGTACTGGCCGAACTTTCTAAATTGCTGCTCTGCAGCGCCCACTTCGACGCCTCCAGTCTTGATGTCGGAACCGAAGAGCCTGAAGTACTGGTTGAAGGTGGGGTCCTTCGGCACGATATAGCCAGGGATGTGGACTACGTTATCCATCCTCATCAACGAGATGTTGACAATCGTATAGATAGGTGTCAGAGACCATATGGCTATCAGCACGACAAATGCTCCCAAGACGGATTTTCTAACCATCCGTTCACTTGCGCCTCCTGGTCAGGAGATAGAAGTACAACATCGTTGTTGCTATGAGGAAGATGAAGATGTACCAGCTAAGGGCCGCACCGTAGCCCAGCTGCCTCTTCTGCAGGAACTGGACGAATGAATAGTATGTGGCTGTCTGCGTCGCTCCCCCTGGCCCGCCTAGGGTCATTGAATACATGATTACGGTCGCGCTTCCAGCGGCCATGGTTGTGAGCACCAGCACGATTAGCAATGCGTACCTTATGAAGGGGAATGTCACATATCTGAACCGTCGAAAGGGCGATGCCCCATCGACTCGTGACATCTTGTAAAGGTCTTCAGGAACAGTCTGAAGCGATGTGAGAATGAAGAAGGACATCAATGGTGCAATATTCCACGTGTAGAAGATAGCAACCCAATCCAAAGCCATCTGAGCCGTAAGCCAATTCGTGTTACCCTTTATCAGACCAAGATTCGTGAGTACTCCATTCCACAATCCGAAATTCGCGTTGAGGAAGAACCCTCCGAGAATTCCTACGGCATACTCCGAGATGGCCCAAGGGACGATGACGATAACCTTCAAGAGACCGCTCCCTCTGAACTTCTCATTCAGGACGAGTGCTATCGCTATGCTCGCAACTGCCACCATGGCAGTGGTCTCGGCAACGAAACGGATTGAAACGATCGCGCTTCTTTGAAAGAAAAAGTCGTTCAGCCCGTTGACGTAGTTGTCGGCACCGACAAAATTATAGTGGGCAAGATCACTTAGGTTTGTATCTGTCAGGCTCAGCCAGAATGACTGCACTATCGGATAGCCGTTGACGAAGAAAGCTACTGCGATTAGGGGCACTACCAACACGAAGGCTATCTTCTGCTCTGTTAGGTTCATCGCGTTCCCAACAGAATAAAAATGGAAGAAGGCCTACGTGCCGTGGTACTTTTGCCACAGCTTGTTGGCATTGTCGTACATTGTTTGTAGGCCTTGTTCTACGCTTATGCTCCCTGTGACAACCGCCGGTAGAATGGTGGACCCGACATCCTGCTTCCACTCCGGGTAGAGAGGAGACTTGTATACGAACGGCGTGCTCATTCTCGCGATATGCTCGTCGAGAGCCTTGAGTGTCTGCTCGGTCTTGTCACCCATCCTCTCGCGGATGGCGTCCTGAACCTCCTTGAGGTTTATCACTGGCTTGTAGCCTGAATTCAAGAGGTCGCTCTTGAACCAGGACTTCGCCGTCAAGAACTCACCTTGGTCGTCCTTGTAGCCGAACCACTTGATCAGCCGCAGCTGTCTGTCTACATCGCCGCTGTTGTTCTTTGGTTTCTGGTACAGTCCAGTGTCGATGACACCCGTGAGGCCTTTGCCTGGAGGAACCAGTGTAGCTGACCCAGCTATCTGAGACTGTGATGCGTCGTTCGCGGCCCAGAAATAGTAGATGGCGGTGGGATTGAACGCGTATGCGCCCGAGTTGAATGCTGTAACCATGGGACCATCACCACCCCAAGTCAGGGCGATAGGGTCGATTGTATTGTCTTGGTAAAGTTTCTGCCACCCCTTGAGCAGGTCGTAGAGTGGACCGGCCTTGGGGTCGAAAGCCGGTTTGAAGTCCTTTCCGAAGTAGGTCTTCGTCAGGTCTGGGTCGTTGAAGGTGCCTCCGAGTTCCGACTCCAGGTCCCACACAAGCCCGTACCATACTGCGAACCAGTGAGGAAGGATTGGTTTGTCTAGTCCTTTTGCCTGTAACTTTCTACCTATGTCCCACAACTCGTCCCAAGTGGTGGGATATTCGCCTGACATGCCATACTGGTCCAGTATCTTGTCGTTGGCGGTTGTGGCTGAACGAGTTGATACGAAGTAGGGAAGACCGCCTAGCTTTCCGTCAATCGTGCTGTAGGCCGAGGTTATGCTGGGATAAAGGTCAGCTTTGATTTGGGCGATGCCGGGCATATCTTCGAGGTCCAGTTCATGACCGAGGAACACAAGGCGAAGGGCCGCGTCTGCGTTCTGGTAGTTCATGTCGAACTTATCGCCCGCGTTGATTTTTGCCTCGAGCAACGTGTTGTAGTTGGCATTGTCCAACACTTCTTCTTCGACCCACTCCCCGTAGACATTCTGAAACCTCTCAACGTAGCTGTTGATGATGGCGTCCTGATAATGCCAGTGCACGAACTTCAATGGGAACGGCGGCTTTGCGCCTCCTGTGGTGGGCGCAGTCGTTGTCGTCGCAGTTGTGGTCGGAGACGTCGTGACTGTCTCACCTCCCGGTGAAACAGACGTGTAGGCTACGTAACCTGCGGCACCCACCACGACGACTGCGCCGACGCCAATCGCGGCCTTGGCACCGGTGGTCAATGCCTGTCTACGCGACACTTTTCGACTCAGAAGCGTCTTCAGCTGAGGAAATTTTGCCTCGAGGGATGCGAGTTGCGGATCCTTGAGGTTGTCAGAGAGCGATTTCCTAACACGCCTCATGATACTATTAATTGGTTCTGACTATTTAACACTATTCCCACTCGGGATATAAAGATTCTCGCGTGAGGTTCTGTTAGGTTGACTGGACATTCACTCCTTTCCTCTCGTTATTAACTCAGTGGACATGGATTTATCTCACGAAGTGGAGCAATGAGTTCGCTGACAAGATAGTGAGGAATACTGTGGCGGATGCCAGAATCACAGTTGACCAAGCTAACCGATTGTTGCTCGTAAGAATCCGCTCTGTCAGTCTCTCCTGTTTTCTTGAGGGAACGATAGGTAGCATAGGCGGATAGCGTTGCAGTCCATTGTCCTAACATGGTAGAGATGTTCGGAAGCTCTTTGTAGAGTTGCTTGAACCCGTCAATGACTGCTTTCAAGTTTTGAGGGTAGGTTGTCCTTTAGCATCGACCAAGTTGTAGGCGACTATCGCGACAAGTGCATCAGGTGCGCCTGAAGAAATCTGAGCTATCAACTTCAGTGTTTCTTCAACCTTCTAATCTAGCTTCCTTGTCTCGGCATCATCTTCGTTCCCGTCTGCATCAACTTTGAGGAATCGTGACATGTGTTTTGTATTATAGTCATCCATTTATTCTCTCCCTCTACCTTGATTCCCGCGGCTTCTGCTGGCGTCCTGCTGTCAAGGCCCTCGTGCGGCTTGATGTAGTTGTGGTAGATTTGGACGCCCCGTAGAATCGGCGTGTCCATCGTCTTCAATCCCCGCATGACCTTCTCTCTGTCTCTGACTTCATTGAGTCGCTCATACTCACCAGCACCTACTGCATCGTACTGCGACTAAGAATTTACAGGCAAGCCATCAGATCCTCACGACTTGCCTCAATCTCGACGACTGAACTGCCGCAAGAACGACCCTGAGCGCCTCTCTCGCCTCCTCGGGCTCTACAACAGTGGGCTTCCTTCCTCTCTGCACGCATTCCGTCCAGTATGCCACCTCATCCCTCAAGGCCCCCGTAATCTGCCCGTGCATCTCAGGCCAATGTATTGTGTCAGGCCTCTTGGTTCCTCTCTCGTCGTTTATGAGCAACCCCGACTCTGTGCAATCGACGTAAGCGGCTCCCTCGGTTCCTAGCACCTCCATCTGCGCATCTATCGAGAAGGGAGTGTTATCACGAAGCACCCATACGGTCTCGCAGACACCTCTCGCACCTCCCTCGAAACCGTATACCCCCCACCCCAAGTCTTGACGCACGACATCGCCCGCCTTCGAAAGGGTGGCGTAGACAGTCTTCACCTTCCTATGAAGGTACCAGAGCATCAGATCTGTGTCGTGAACCGCATCGAGCAAGAAAGCCGAACCGAACTTCAAGTGTGGCGCCGCGAAGCTCCCCGGGATATTCCTTCTGGCATAAATTGATACAATCTTCCCGAGCTGGCCACTCTCGATTGTTTTTTTCACTTGGGCATATCGATTCTCGAATCTCAAAATGTGGCCGACCATGAAGAGCACACCAGCTCTCTTTGCAGCCGAGATCATCGCGTCGGCGTCCTTCAGCGTGCCCGCGATCGGCTTCTCAACGAAGACGTCTTTCCCAGCGTCCGCTGCAGCCACAACGGGTTCTCTATGGTCTGGAAGGTGGGTCGTCACCGTCACTGCATCGATCTCTGGATCCAATACGAGCTTGTTCCAGTCAGTGTAGGTCTTCTTTGCGCCATAACGGCGAGCGACTTCACGGGCCCTTCCAGCACTTCGTGAACAGACAGCTACCAGTTCAACGTTCGGAAGCTGGCTAAGTACGCGTACGTGCTTTTCTCCGAACCAACCCAGACCCACCACTCCAACCCTGACCTTCTCCATTTTGTCAAAGTGGGCGTAG